>NZ_JBHWEL010000018.1:0-27426 GCF_042734135.1 Streptomyces sp. NPDC059668
TGCGTGGTCAGCGTGAGAGCGTGGCGACGGCCTGGTCGTGGACGCCGGGTGCGGCGGCCAGGAAGCTGTCGCTCTGCGGGGTCCAGGGGTGGCCCCCGGCGTCGGAGATCCGGCCGCCGGCCTCGGTGACGAGCAGCGCTCCGGGCAGCAGGTCCGCGCGGGCGCCGGCGAACTGCCAGAAGGCGTCGGTCCGGCCGGTGGCGACGTTCACGAGGTGCAGGGTCGCGGGCACCGAGGTGCGGACGACGAGCGCGTCGAAGAGCATCGAGGTGATCGAGGAGCCGACGCGCCGCACGACCTTCTCGTCCTCGTCCGGCCGGGCCTGGCTGGTGGCCACGATGCCCAGGCCGAGGTCCGTGGTCCGGGAGACGTGCAGCGGCCGGCCGTCGAGGTGGGCGCCCGCCCCGGTGAGCGCGGTGTAGGTCTCGCCGGTCAACGGCAGGTGGACCACCGTGAGCACCGGCCGGTTGTCACGCACGAGGGTGGCGGTCACCGCCCACTCCGGCAGGGCGTGGAGGTGGTTGACATTGCCCTCGGCCGGATCCACGACCCACCACTCGCCGGACGGCAGCGCCCCGCCGTCCAGTTCGTCCTCCACCCAGCCCGCGTCCGGACGCAGACGCATGAGGCGGGGACGCAGGATGTCGAGAGCCGTGTCGTCGTTTACGGCGAGCGCGCTCATCAGCTCCTCGCGGGTCTGGTAGCGGACCACCTCACCGAAACGCTCCCGCAGCGCCGCACCGGCCACGCGCACGGCAACCGCCGTCTCGTCGAGCAGGACGGCGTCGGAGACGGCAACGGCAGTGGTCTGAGGTGTTTCGGACATGGTGGTGCTCCTTGGTGAGGAGGTGGATGAGGCCTGTCGGGCCGAGCTGTGCGTTCCGTCCCGTGTTCTCGTCTCGACGCTATAGAGCCATTCAATTAACTTCAAATGCATGTTGAGCACGGATAGAATTACTCACATGCAATTGGATTTGAACCTGCTCGCCGCGCTCGACGCGCTGTTGGAGGAGGGCAGTGTGGCCGGGGCGGCCGCCCGCCTGCATGTCACCGCCCCCGCGATGAGCCGGAGTCTGGGCCGGATCCGGCGCACGACCGGGGATCAGATCCTGGTGCGCACCGGCCGTACGATGACGCCGACGCCGTATGCGATCGCCGTCCGGGAACAGGTGCACGAGCTGCTGCACCAGGTCCAGGGGGTGCTGGCGCCGAGCCACGAACTCGACCTGGCAACGTTGGAGCGCACTTTCACTCTCCGCTGGCACGATTCGCTGGTCGCCCTGAGCGGCCCCGCACTGCTCGCGGCCGTGCGCGCGCAGGCGCCGGGCGTGCGACTGCGCTTCGTCGCGGAATCGAGCATCGACACCCCCGAGTTGCGGCGTGGCGAGGTCGACCTGGAGGCGAACGCCAACCGTCCGAGCGCACCGGACATCCGTGCCGAGAAGGTGGGCGAGACCCGCCTCGTCGTCGTCGTGAGGCAGGGGCACCCCCTCGCCCACGCCAGGAGCGTCACCGCACAGCGGTACGCCGCCGCCGAGCACGTCACCGTCTCGCGGCGTGGAAACCTGAGCAACGCCCTCGACGACGCCCTCGCACAGCTCGACCTCACCCGCCGCGTGGTGGCGACCGTGCCCACGGAAGCGGCGGCGCTGGAGTTCGCGCGCGACTCCGATCTCCTGATCACCGTCCCCGAAGCCACCACCCGGTCCGCGGTCACCGACCTCGGCCTGGTCGTGCTCCCCCTCCCGGTCGAACTTCCCCCGGCACCGGTGTACTTGTCGTGGCATCAGCGCTACGACACCGACCACGCCCACGCGTGGCTGCGCGGGCTGGCGCGAACCGCGCTGACCTGATTCCTGAACTGAAAGCCGAAGACGAACGGGGGACGACAGGACCGCAACTGCCATGATGCGCCTGGTGTTGTCCGGCGAGACCGATGTGGACCAAGAGGAACTCGCCCAACTGACGACGCAGTTGAGACGTAGGCTCCTCGAACTCGACATCGACGACGTGCGGACCGTCCGGTCTGAAGGACGTCACCGTCGACACCGCGATGGTGTGCTCGACCTGCTCGGGCTCGGGCTCGGGCACGACGCCCGAGTCGCCGCGACGCGTGCGCGGGCCGCGGCCACCAGGAGAAAGCCCCACGCAGCTTTCTCGGGCAAGCCGTCGAGGCGCGGCCCTGCCCCACGTGCCAGGGGCGCGGCATCACCGGCCCCCGCTGCGCCCGGTGCGACGGCCAGGGCCGGGTGCGCGCCCACCGCAAGCTCACCACGAAGATTCCCGCCGGTGTGGAGAACGGGACCCGCATCCTGCTCGCCGGGGAGGGAGAGGTCGGCCCCGGCGGCGGCAAGGCGGGCGACCTGTACATCGAAGTCGTCGAACCGCCGCACCAGTTCTTCGACCGCAGGGGCGACGACCTGCACTGCACCGTGACCATCCCCCGGACCATGGCAGTCACAGGTGGGACGACACGGATAGACACCTTCGACGGCACGAAGACAGTCCGTACCCCCAAGGCATCCGCCATGACCAGACCCTGCGGCTCGCCACACGCGGCGCCACCCATCTCAAGGGCAGCGGCAGGGGGGACGTCCTGATCCACGTCGAGATACGCGACTGACCGCGCCTGGGCCGTCTCCGCTCCCCGTCCCCGGATGAGCCCCGGCACCGCACGGACGTCGGAACCCCGCCGTCTTTACCCGTAGTCCGCGCCCGGCAGGCGGTGAACCGCGGACTCTCACCCACTGTTCACTCCACGAACATGCGCGGCTCCCACGCACCCCACCCACCACCCGAGATCCCGACCTAGGGTCACGCGGGTGACAAGACTCCACTTCCTCTCCGACCGGGAGGGCCGGTCCGAGCCCACGGACACCGCCGCCCTTCGGCGCAGATCACGGCTCCGCCCCCTCGCGCCCGTCGCCGTCGTGACCGCCGCCGCCGGACTGTTCACCACTCTGCTGATTCCGCCGGCCACGAGCGCCTCCGGGTCGGCGCGCCCCACGCTCCCGCTCAGCCTCGTCCAACAGGCTCGGACGCATCCGGACGACGAAGCCGAGGACGGCGTCCGGGCACCGTCGGGTCCTGTCGTACCGCCGCAGCCGGACGACGGCGCCTCCGCAACGGCCGGCCGGCGCCCGGCGCGGAGTGGCTCGGACCCGCTCCAGACGGCATCGGACACCGAACGGATCGCGCCCGGGGTGACATTGACCCGTCAGCGCTCGGTGGACTCGGCCGGGTTCCTCGACGGATACGTGCTGCGCGCCGACCTCGACGGCCCGACCCGGCCCCGGCTGCTCGCCCCGACCGTGAGCACCCGCGACACGCCCACGAACCTGGCCGACCGCGCCAAGGCCGTGGCCGCCACCAACGGCGACTTCTTCGCCATCGACACCACCAACGCGCCCATCGGCCCGGAGGTCAGGGACGGCGAGCTGATCAAGGCCGACGCCCGACCGGCTTCGGTCGTCGGCCTCGACAAGAACGGTGTCGGGCAGATCGCCGACCTTCTGCTCGAGGGCAGTGTCACGGTGGGCGGCGTCCAGCGCGATCTGTCCGGGCTCAACCCGGGCTCGGTGCCGGCCGACGCGATGGCCCTGTACACCTCAGACTGGGGCTCGGGCGATCGGCACTACGCCGTACCCGCGGGCCACGTCGTCGAGATCGAGGTCCGGGACGGGAAGGTGGCCGCCGTCCACGAGGGCGCAGGCGCCGGTCCGGTGTCCGCCGGGTCGCAACTGCTGCTGGCCACCGGCCAGGTCGCCGATGCCCTGGCGGGAACCGCGTCGGGGACCCCCGTCCAGGTCTCCTACCATGCTCGCAGCTCCGCCCCCTCCCCCTACTCGCTGGCTCTGGGCGCGCACCTCGTCCTGGTCCGCGGCGGCGAACTGGCCCCCATCGACACCGGCGAGCCCACCAACAGTGTCCTCAAGCCGCGCACCGCGCTCGGCTGGACCGCGCGACGGCAACTCGTGCTCTACGTCGCCGACGGCTCCTCCAGCCAGTCCCGCGGACTGACCGCGGCCGAACTCGCCCAGCACATGAAGGACCTGGGCGCGGTGGACGCCGTCATGCTGGACGGCGGGGGCTCCTCCCAGTTGGTGGCACGTCGGCCGGGTGACCGGGCGGCCTCGGTCACGAATGTGCCCTCCGACGGCTCGCAGCGCATCGTCCCCAACGCGGTGGGACTCGTCCCGCCGACCGGGTCCGGGCAACTGCGCGGCATCGACGTCCGCCTCCGGTCCGACCGCCTCTTCCCGGGTCTGTCCCGCGACGTGGCGGCTGCCGGCTACGACGAGACCATGGCCCCCGCACCGCTCGGTGAGGCCCGTTGGCGCACCGCGCCCGGGAACCTCGCGCGTGCGGACCACTCCGGGGTACTGCGTGGCGACCGACCCGGCAGCGGCACGCTGGACGCGCGCAGCGGCGGCGTGACCCAGCGGGTCCCGGTCCGTGTACTGGGCGAACTGGACCGGCTCGAGGCCGACGTCCAGGCGCTGTCCCTGTCGCCCGGCGACCACCGGGACGTGACCGTCACCGGACGCGACGCCGAGGGCTTCTCCGCCCCGATCGAACCCCGCGACGTCAGCCTGGAGTACGACCACTCCGCCGTGTCCGTGACCACCCGGCCCGACGGCACCCTGAGAGTGACCGGGCAGCCGGGCGGCGACGGCAAGGGCACCGTCATCACGGCGACCGTGCAGGGCCACGTCCTGCGCCTTCCCACCACGGTCGGCCTGGCCGACGTCCCCATCAGCTCGTTCGCCGACGCGAGTCAGTGGTCCGCGACCTCGGCGAAGGCGACGGCCTCGGTGTCGGCCGTCGACACCTCCGACCGTCCCGGCGCCGCGCCCGGCGAGCAGGGGCTGCGCCTGTCCTACGACATGACCGGCCAACCCCTCGGAACGTCCGCGGCCTACGCGGTCGCCAAGACCCCGCTGACCGTTCCGGCGGGCGCCCAGCGCCTGTCCCTGTGGGTCCGCGGCGACGGCTCGGGGCACTGGCTTCGCGCGCAGGTGCGCTCGCAGGGCACCACCAATGTCCCCCTCACCTTCGCCCTGAACGTGGACTGGACCGGATGGCGACGGGTGGAGGGCGCCATCCCCACCGGCTTCACGGCGCCGTTGACCATCGAGCGCGTCTACCTCGTGCAGACCGACCCGTCCCTGCGCACCGCCGGTTCGGTCGACCTCGCCCTGCTCGACGCGCGTGTCGGTGTGAACCTCGACGTTCCCGACGTCCCCGACCAGCCCGACCCGGCCGTCGTCGAACCTGCCGACCAGGTGACGACCGGGGGCGAGCGGGGATGGCGGTTCGCCGTGCTGTCCGACACCCACGTCAACGCCGACGGCGGCACCACGTCCTACGCGTACCAGCACACCGCGCGCGCACTGGACGAGATCGCGGCCTCCAAGCCCGACTTCGTCCTGCTGTCAGGCGACGGGGTCGACCAGAACCGTCCTGCCGACTTCGCCCTGTTCCAGCAGGTGCTGAAGGAGCATCTGCCGGCCGGCATCCCCTTCTACTGGGCGGTCGGCAATCATGAGTCCGGCGCCGTGACCGGCGGGACGCTCGACCAGTTCACCGCCTCCACCGACCGGCCCACCCGGCAGGCCTTCGACCACCGCGGAACCCGGTTCATCCTGCTGAACTCCACCCTCGGCTCACTGCGCCAGTCGGACTGGTCCCAGATCCCCTGGCTGCGTGCGGAGTTGGACGAGGCCGCCCACGACCGGTCGGTGAAGAGCGTGGTCGTCGCCCTCCACCACCCCGTGCTCGACCCCACCGGGACCGGCGCCAGCCAGCTGTCCGACCCCAACGAGGGTGCCCTTCTGGAGCAGTGGCTGTCCGACTTCCGTCAGCACACCGGCAAGCAGGTCGCTCTCATCAGCGGCCACGCGCACACGGCACACGTCCGACGGGTCGACGGGCTGCTCGAGTTCAACGCCCCGGTGGTCGGCAAGACGCCCTACGGTGACGCCCGCCACGGAGGGTTCTCCGCCTGGTCACTCGTCACCATGGCGCCGGAGGCCGCCAAGGTCACACCCGACAGGCCGGACCCGAGCGGCTTCGGATGGTTCCGTGCGGACGTCCGGCCGTTGCTGGACCGGGTGGACCTGACCGTACCCGGCACTCTGGCGCCGGGCGGCTCCGGGGACGTCACGGCCACCGCGGTCGACAACGGTATGGGCGGGCGGGTCATTCCGCTGCGCTACCCGGCGACGGTCCTCTGGAGCGGCGTCCACCTGGCCGTCGTCGCGGACGACCGGTCACTCGCCGCCGCGCTGCGCCGTCGCGACGTGGTCGCCGTTCTGGACCGGCGTACGCTGCGGCTGGTCGGCGCGCACCGTGGGACCACCGACATCACGGTTTCCACGGGAACGCTGACGGCGACAGCCTCCGTCCACGTGTCCTGAAGCGTATTGCAGAAGCCTGCTGGGCGGGCTGAGCGGCGACTGTCATCACGCGCCGCGGTACGTGGCGGCTCCGCGCCGTCACGTACCGCGGCGTCGCCGCGTCCTGCCCGCGCGCGCCCGCGGACGCAACCCGGCCACTGTTCAGCCATCCAATGTTTCATGCATGGACCAACTATCTCCAGTGCGGTGTTCCGCGGTCTGACGAGCCTTGAACCCGAATCCCGAAGTTTCGGCGACTCCGGACCACTTGATCGGAAGACCACATGTCAGATCCCACCCACGACGCGTGCCGCCACACAGGCGTCGGCCGCCGCGGCTTCCTCGGGCTCGCCGGGGGCACGCTGGCCTCCGCAGGGCTTGCGTCCCTCCTGGGTACCGCACCGGCGAGCGCGGCACCGGTCGGCGGCCGCCCCGACGCGCCTCTGCGCTTCGCGCTGGTGACCGACACCCACGTCAACGTCGACTCGCCCCAGTCCACGGTGTGGCTGACCCAGGTGTGGGCGTCGATCGCGGCGCGCAACCCCGACCTGGTCCTGCACTGCGGTGACATCACCGACACGGGTCGGCCGGAAGAGTTCGACCGCTACGCCGAGGTCCTGCCCACCGCGCTGCACGGCAAGATGCACTACTCCCCCGGTAATCACGACGTGCGGTGGGACCCGTCGGCCAAGGAGGACTTCCACACCCACTTCGGCCCCGGGCCGTACTCCTTCGACGCGGGCGGCGTGCACTTCGTCGGCTTCGACCCGACCGAGGTCCTCCAGGAGCCCGGGCACTTCGGCCCCGGCGGCCTCAAGTGGCTGAAGGCGGACCTGAAGCGGGTGCGCCCCGGTACGCCCACGGTGCTCTTCCAGCACTTCCCGATGGGCAACACCTTCTACTACGTCGACGACCAGCCCGAAGTGCTCGACGTCCTCGCGGACCACGACGTGCGCGGCATCTTCGCCGGCCACATCCACAAGGAAGTGGTGAGCGGTTTCAACGGCCTCACCCAGGTCGGGCTCAACGCGGTGCGCAACGGAGCCCTGTACTACTGGGTCGAGCGGGTCGAGTCGGCGGACGGCGTCCCCGTACTGCGCGTCAGCCGGGTCAACATCGGCGCCGACGGCACCGAGACCCAGGTGCCGGTGTCCGACATGCCGCTGGCCGGCGACGGCCTGGGCCGTCCGCAGCGCCCCCGCTCCGTCGAGGTCGGCAGGGTCGACGGCGGTCGACTCCCGGTCACCGTAAGGCTGGACAAGGACGCCCAGGTCACCTCCGTGGCGGTCGATCTCTACCCGCAGACGGTCTTCGGCGGTGCCGCGACCCCCGCGTGGAAGAGTCTCACCGCCGGTTCGGGTCACCGGTGGACCGGCTCGATCGACATCTCCTCGGTCGTGCCCGGCACCCAGCGGCTGCGTCTTCAGGTCACCGGGGCGGACGGGTCCTGGTGGGAGGACACCGCCCGGTTCGAGGTCGAACGCGGCGCGGACGACCCGCGGTTGCGCTGGCGGTACCAGGTGCCGGGCTCGGTCCAGGGCGGCATCGCCCTCATCGGCTCCGCCGCGAAGCCCGCGGTGGTCGCCGCCTCCACCACCGGCGATGTGGTCGCGATCCGGCCCGGCACCCGCGACACCCACGAGCGCCTGTGGCACGCGCGGGTCGGACCGGTGTACCGCAGACCCGCGGTCGACGCCGACGCCCGCACCCTGTTCATCCCCTCAGCGGACCATCGCCTGTACGCGCTGAAGGCCACCGACGGCCGGCAGAAGTGGCGCTTCGACGCCGGGGCCCCGGTACTCAGCGCGCCCCTGGTGGCCGAAGTCCGCGGCCGGGAGCGGGTGTTCTTCTCCGCCGGGCTGAACTTGTTCGCGCTGGACGCGGCGAGCGGGAGCGAACTCTGGTCGGTTCCCGGACGTGGTTTCTCCTCGGGCCGGGCCGCTTCCGACGGGGACCGGGTCTACACCGCCGCGGGCGACGGCTACGCCCGAGCCCACGACGCCGCCACCGGTGAGCAGTTGTGGGCCTTCGCGATGGCCACCGGCACCGCGAATCACGTGGCCCTCTACAGCGGCTGGGACGATGTCGTCGCCGTCGGCGACGGTGTGGTGGTCGTCGGCTCGGTCGCCGGTTCCTGGGGGCTGAACGCCACGACCGGCGCGCTGCTCTGGACGGTGGCCGGCAGCGCGATGTACGCCCCGACCGTCGTCCTCGACGACGGATCGGCCCTGTTCACCACGGAGTTCGGCATCATGTCCCGGGTCGACCTGGCGACGGGCAAGGCCCGCTGGCAGACCAACCTGGCGGTGCGCGTCTTCAACGCCGGCGTAGTCGTCGCCGACGGTGTCGCCTGGGCCCAGTCGGCCGACGGCAAGCTGCTGGGGGTGAGGTTGTCGGACGGTACCCCGCAGGGCCGGCTGCAGCACAGCCTGGTGTACTCGTTCAGCACTCCGGTGATCGCCGGTGAGACCCTGGTCGTCGGCGACCAGAACGGTGTCGTCGCGGGCATCGAACTGCCGTAACGGCGACCGCACAGCGGCGTGTCCGGCCCGTCGCCCCGGCAGGGGCGGGGCCGGACACGTGCCGTTCCCGCGGAGGGACTCGCCGATGCGGACGGGCCCCGGCGCCACCTCCTGGCCCTCTCGGTGAGCCGCCCGGACGGGACCGGTCAGGCGGCCCGGCAGAGCACCTCGGGGTCCGCCGGGGCCGGGGCGTGGGCGAGGTTCGCGTGCACGGGGCGGGCGGTGGCCCCGGCCCGCGAGCGGTTTCGCGCGAAGACGACGAGGTGCAGCACCGCGAACCGCGCGACACCGGCGAGGGCGGAGGCGGACAGGTAGACGACCTGCTCGAGCAGCGCACCGGGCGCCGCCACCAGTTGGTGGAGGGCAAGCATGGCCACGCAGGTCACCGCGTACGCGGCCGCCGCCGACCCGGCCGACTGGACATGCTGGCGCCAGGTCGCCCGCCCGCTCGCGCCGAAGGTGAAGCGCGCGTGCAGCTCGGTGGCGAGAACCGTGGAGACCACCGTGATCAGGGCGTTGGCGAGGACCCAGGGAATCCTGGAGGCGAGGACCGCCACGGCGAGGCTGGAGGCGACCCCCACCCCTCCGCCACAGAGCACGAAGCGGGCGAAGGCGGTGACGGCGCCGGGAACCGCCTGCTGCCGGCTCTGTGCTGTCTCCATGGCCCGACTCCTCCGATGACTCACTCCGCGAAACGCGCACCCCTCGGCTGCGAAGCCGAGGAATGCACCCCCATGGCGCCATGATGGCACACAGATGGCACCGCGAGAAGACACTTTGTGGCGTCACCAGCGCCACCGATGACTCCGCCACACAGGGAGGTCGCGGTCGTCCAGGCCGGTTACTCCACCCGCAGCCCCATCACCTCCGTCGGTATCGCAAGGCCGGCCGACCTAGACGCACCATTACTCGCCCCGTCGGCTTGCGCATGGCGCCAAAGTGGTGCCATCATGACGTCATGGACCTCATGCCGTATGTCGACAACCTCCGCCGCGAACTCGCGGTGGCCGCCGAAGCCGGCGGCGAAGAGGCGCGCGAGCTGGCCGAGCGGCTCACCGCCCCCCTGGAGTCGGCGACCCGTCTGACGCTGCTCAATGTGCTCTCCGCCGCGATGGACGAGATCACCCGTGAACTCGCCCCCGGCTCGGTCGACGTACGACTGCGCGGGCTCGACCCCGACTTCGTGGTGACACGGCCGGCGGCCGACGAGGTGTACGAGGACAGGAGCGGGCCCGCCGAGCCGCTCAGGGCCCCGTCGCCGGCGCCCGCGGAGGGCGACGACGGTGGCACCGCCCGTGTCAATCTGCGTCTGCCCGCCCACCTCAAGGCGCGCGCCGAGGAAGCCGCGAGCCGCGAAGGCCTGTCGGTCAACGCGTGGCTGGTACGAGCCGTGTCGGCCGCGGTCGACGGCGGCACCCAGCCGCGTACGCCGGAGAAGACCCGCACCACCCGCACCGTCGGCCAGAGCCTCACGGGCTGGGTGCACTAGGGCAACACGGCCCGGCCGCGCCAGGGCCACTCCACTCACACCACGTCCCACCAGCAGGGACACCACGAAGACCCAAGAGGACGGGACAGCCATGCCTTCTTTCGACACTCCTCAGCCGATCTCGGTCACCGCCAACGTGGCCGCCGGTTCCATCCAGTTCTCCGCGAGCGACCGCCTCGACACGGTCGTCGAGGTGCGGCCCCGCGACCCCCAGAAGGACAAGGACGTGCGGGTCGCCGAGCAGACCGAGGTCACGTACGCGAGCGGCGTGCTGACCGTCAGGACACCCAAGGGGCGCTACCTTGTCGGGCCCACCGGCAGCGTCGACGTGACGGTCGAACTGCCCACCGGCTCGCGCGTCGACACGACCGGTTCCTGGACCCAGGTGCTCGGCGAGGGCCGGCTCGGCGAGGTCCGCGTGAAGACGTCGTCGGGTGACGTCCGCCTGGATGCGACGGGGCCGCTGCAACTGACCGCGTCGCACGGCTCGATCACCGTGGACCGGGTCGAGGGTCTGGCCGAGATCACCACCAGTTCGGGCAGCCTGCGGATCGGTGTGGTGGACGGCCCGGCCGTCCTGAAGAACTCGCACGGCAGCACGACCGTCGGCGCCGCGATCGGCGAGCTGCGGGTGAGCGGAGCCAACGGGGACATCGACATCCAGCGCGCCGAGAGCTCGGTCACCGCGACCACCGCCCACGGCACCCTGCGGGTGGGCGACGTGGCCCGTGGCACCGTCCAGTTGGAGACCTCTTACGGCGCCATCGACGTCGGCATCCGCAAGGGCACGGCCGCCTGGCTCGACGTCAGCTCGGGCAACGGGCAGGTGCGCAACGCGCTCACCGCGTCCGACAGCCCGGACGAGTCCGAGGACACCGTCGAGGTCAAGGCCCGCACCCGCTACGGCAACATCGACATCCGCCGCGCCAGGTCCTGACCCGCCGGCCGCTTCACCGCCAGAGCCGCTTCACCGCCCATCACCCCTTCGAAAGGGAGGACCCCATGACTTCTTCTGTCATGCCCACGCCCAGGCGAAGTGACGGCCGACAGCCGCCCGCCGCCGTCTCCGCCGTCCAACTGCGCAAGGCTTACGGCGACAAGATCGTGCTCGACGGCATCGACCTCGCCGTCCCGGCCGGAACGGTGTTCGCCCTGCTCGGCCCGAACGGCGCGGGCAAGACCACCGCCGTGAAGATCCTGTCCACGCTCATCGCCGCTGACGGGGGCCGGGCCCAGGTCGCGGGCCACGACCTGGCCGCCGACCCGCAGGCCGCCCGCGCCGCGATCGGTGTCACCGGCCAGTTCTCCGCCGTCGACGGCCTGATCACCGGCGAGGAGAACATGCTCCTCATGGCGGACCTGCACCACCTGCCCAAACGCGAGGGCCGTCGCGTCGCCGCCGAACTCCTGGAGCGCTTCGACCTCACCGAGGCCGCGAAGAAACCGGCCTCCACCTACTCGGGCGGCATGAAACGCCGCCTGGACATCGCCATGACCCTGGTCGGCGACCCGCGCATCATCTTCCTCGACGAACCGACCACCGGCCTCGACCCGCGCGCCCGCCACAACATGTGGCAGATCATCCGTGAACTCGTCTCCGACGGCGTCACCGTCTTCCTCACCACCCAGTACCTGGACGAGGCGGACGAACTCGCGGACCGTATCGCCCTGTTGAACGACGGAAAGATCGTCGCCGAAGGCCGCGCCGAGGAGCTGAAGCGACTGATCCCCGGCGGACACGTCCGCCTTCGCTTCACCGACCCGACCGCGTACCGGTCCGCCGCCGCCACGCTGCGCGGGGCCACCCGGGACGACGAAGCACTGGCGTTGCAGATCCCGAGCGACGGCAGCCAACGCGAGCTGCGCTCGATCCTCGACCGGCTGGACTCGGAAGGCATCGAGGCGGACGAACTGACCGTGCACACCCCCGACCTCGACGACGTGTTCTTCGCCCTGACCGCGGCCGGCACGCCCGACAAGACCAAGGAAGACGTCCGATGAGCCACCTCTCCCTCGCCGTGCGCGACTCGTCCACGATGTTGCGGCGGAACCTGCTGCACGCGCGGCGCTACCCGTCCCTGACCCTGAACCTGCTGCTCACGCCGGTCATGCTGCTGCTGCTCTTCGTCTACGTGTTCGGCGACACCATGAGCGCGGGCATCGGCGGCGCCGACCGCTCCGAGTACGTCGCGTACCTCGTGCCGGGCCTCCTGCTGATGACGGTCGGCAGCACCACGATCGGCACCGCGGTCTCCGTCTCGAACGACATGACCGAGGGCATCATCGCCCGCTTCCGGACCATGGCGATCCACCGCGGTTCCGTGATCATCGGGCACGTCATCGGCAGCGTCCTCCAGTCGGTCGTCAGCGTGATCGTCGTCGGCGCCGTCGCTGTGGCCATCGGCTTCCGTTCGACCGACGCCACCGTCGTGGAATGGCTGGCGGCGTTCGGACTGCTCGTGCTCTTCGCCACGGCGCTGACCTGGATCGCGGTCGGCATGGGCCTGGTCAGCCCGAACGCCGAGGCCGCCAGCAACAACGCGCTGCCACTGATCTTCCTGCCGCTCATCTCCAGCGCCTTCGTCCCCGTCGACGCGATGCCGGGCTGGTTCCAGCCGATCGCCGAGTACCAGCCGTTCACCCCGGCCATCGAGACCCTGCGCGGCCTGCTGCTGGGCACCGAGATCGGCCACAACGGGTGGCTGGCCGTGGCCTGGTGCCTGGGACTGGCCGTGCTCGGCTACGTCTGGTCCAAGTCGGTGTTCAACCGCGACCCGAAGTAGCGGTCAGCAGGCCGCGGACCCCAGCCCGTTCCGCGCCACGGCGCCGGAACACTCCGGTGGGTTCGTCCCCACCGACTGTGCCCGCGAACGAGGGCAGCGCCTCGACCGCCGGCCCGACACAGCGGTGACGCCCGCTGTCCTCGCGGCCCCTACGGCGTCAACCCCCGCTGCACGAAGGCCCGTTGCCGCGGGCGGTGCGAGCCCACCACACGCTGGCCTCGTGACACGCCCGAGCCGTCCGGACCCCCTCTCACACCTCGACGTGCGAGCCCATGATGACCGTGCGGTCTCGGGGAAGGCCGAAGTACTCGGCCGCGTCGGCCGAGATGTAGGAGGTGGCGATGAACAGCCGCTTGCGCCAGGGCGCCATCGTCGGGGCCTTGCCGCGCCGGAGCTCGATCTTCGACAGGAAGTAGGACACCTGGTCGAGTTGCAGCGGCCCTTCGGTCTCGGCCGGGTCGAGCAGAGCCAGCGTGGCGGGCACGTCCGGAGTCTCCATGTATCCGAACCGGGCGGTGACGTGAATGATCCCGTCGTCGGCATACCCCAGGCTGTCGACGACGATCCGCCGGTCGGCCGGTACGCGGGGCACGGGCTCGGTCCCGATGGACAGGATGACGACATGCTCGTGCCGTACGTGGTTGTGCTCGACGTTGGCCCGCATGGCCAGGGGCGCGGTCTCCTTGCCCCGGTTCAGGAAGACGGCCGTGCCGGGCGCCCGGAGCGTCGGCATCTGCCCCGAGCGGAGACGGTCGATGAACTCGGGCAGCGGGCCTTCCTGGCGCGCTCGTTCGGCGGTGACGAGCGCACGGCCACGCTGCCAGGTCGTCATGACGGTGAACGCGGTGAGGGCGATCAGCAGCGGCAGCCACGCTCCGTGGACGAGCTTGGTCATGTTGGCGGCCACGAACAGCAGGTCCACGAAGAGGAGCACGCCGGCACCGATGGCGAGCAGCCACCGGGGCGTACCCCACTTGGCGCGGGCGACATAGAAGAAGAGCAGGGTGGTGATGGTGATGGTGCCGGTGACCGCCATGCCGAACGCGTAGGCCAGCGCCGCGGAGCTGCGGAAGGCGAAGACCAGGGTGAGTACCGAGACCATCAGGAGCCAGTTGATCCAGGGGACGTAGATCTGGCCGATGGTGGATTCTGAGGTGTGCGCGATGCGCAGCCTCGGCAGGTAGCCGAGCTGGGCCGCCTGGGAGGCCACCGAGTACGCGCCGGTGATCACAGCCTGGGAGGCGATCACGGTCGCCGCCGTCGCCAGGACGACCATCGGCCAGCGGCCCCAGTCGGGCACGAGCAGGAAGAACGGACTGCTGATGTTGTGCGGGTCGTTCAGGATCAGCGCACCCTGGCCCATGTAGCTCAGGACGCAGGCGGGCAGGACGAGGGACATCCAGCCCAGGGTGATCGCCCGGCGGCCGAAGTGCCCCATGTCGGCGTACAGCGCCTCGGCACCGGTGACCGCGAGCACGATCGCGGCCAGTGCGAAGAAGGCGGTGCCCCAATGGCCGAACAGAAAGCTCAGCGCGTACGTCGGCGACAGCGCCCGGAGGATGTCCGGGTGGTCGGCGATGCCGGCGATCCCGCACGCGCCGATGGCGACGAACCAGACGATCATGACCGGTCCGAACACCCGGCCCACCGCGGCGGTTCCTCGGCGCTGCACCAGGAACAGCAGCACGATGATCACCGCGGTGATGGGCACGACCGCGCTGCCCAGCGACGGCTCGACGACCTTGAGCCCTTCGACCGCGGAGAGCACCGAGATCGCCGGGGTGATCATGCTGTCACCGAAGAACAGCGAGGCACCGAAGATGCCGAGCGCGGCCAGTACGACGGCGGCCTGACGCCCGCGCTGCGAACTCCACCGCCGCAGCTGGGTGATCAGCGCCATGATGCCGCCCTCACCGTCGTTGTCGGCGCGCATCGCCAGCAGCACGTAGGTGACCGTGACGATGATCATCACCGACCAGAACACCAGGGAGACCACCCCGTACACGTTGTCCGTGCTGACCGGGACGGGGTGCGGGTCGCTCGGGTTGAACACCGTCTGGAGGGTGTAGATCGGGCTGGTGCCGATGTCGCCGAAGACGACGCCGAGGGCACCGATGACCACCGCGAGGCGCACCGAGTCGTGCGCGTTCGCCCGAGGGACGTCCGGTCCCCGCGACGCGGACCCGTCATCCGACGCGGTTCCCTGCTGGGGGTCGGCCATGGTGCTCCTCCTCGGTGCCGGCCGCTGAGCCGCGGACCCGGGACATCGGGGCGGACGATACCGATCCCCAGGCGCGACCGTCGGCAAGAGGGCCGCTCCAACTCAAGCGGTGTCTCCGGCACGGTCATCGACAGGAGCGGAAAGCTCACCACGGCAGGGGCCGCCATCGACGGAGCGGTCGTCACCGACCTCTGCCTGCCTCGTACGCGGCCCGGCGGCGCGGCCTTCAGCGAGTCCGAGAGGAAGCGGGTCGCGTCGGGCATGTCGGGCCGACGAAGAAGAAAGGGCCGAAGCCCTGAACAGAGGTGGCCGTACCGACTGACCGGGTGAGCCTGCGCACGATGCGAACCGGGTCACCACCGGGCGCGCACCACGCCGTCGCCGTCCGGCACGACGGCGCACAGCAGCGGGTGGTGTTCGTCGCCGTACACGGGCAGGGCACGGGCCGCTCGCGCGCCGGCCACCAGGGCGGCGAGTTGCCGGTGCTCGGTGTCGTCGACGATCACGTGGCTGATCGTCCCGTCCGGTGCCTCCCAGACGAACTCCACGGTTCCCTCCTCGGGAAGTCCGGCAAGGACCGTGTCCACGTCGGGGGTCAGGTCGGGCCAGACGCTCAGCAGCGCGCGTGGGCCGAGACCGGCGCGCACCGCGTCGAGGTTCTCGACCGTCAGGCGGTGCCGGCGCGTGGCCTTGCGGACGCGGATCTCCTCCAGGAGCAGCGTCTGCCGTGCGGCCAACTCCGCGTGCACATGCGCCCAGAAGTCCTCGTCGGCGGCCTGGGTGACTTCCGGTTCCTCAAGGTCCGCCGCGTAGGGGGAGGCGGCCATGGGCTCCGGGAAGAGGCCGAGTTCCCGTGTACGGGCCACGGCGTCCTCGCAGGGGCGGTCGCTGCCCACGTACAGGTACTGGTCCCAGCCGACGTGCACGGTGAACGTTCCTGCCGCCTCCAGCCGGCACCAGGCGCCCTGGTCGCGGAGCATGGCCCGAACCAGCTCCAGGGCGAGCGGAAGGGAGACCTCGGCCCCGTCGTGGTAGCCGGTGAGGTCGGGAGGGAACAGCAGACCGAGGCCGTGTCCGCCGACCGGGGCCTCCGCACCGAAGTGGGCGGAGCCGGCGATCCCGGGCTCGCGGATCTCCAGCCGGTCGATTCCCGAGGCGTCCGCGAAGGCGGCGACCGCCGCCAGGTACGCCGCTTCGACCGGTCCGTGGTCGCTGAGCGTGCCCTCGGCACCGGTGTAGTGGCCGTACTCGTCACGGTCGGCCGGGTCGTATTTGGTGATCCGGTGGACGAAGGCCGGTGGCACGCTGCTCCCTGGGCGGGGCGAAAGGGGTACCAGCGTATGTCCGGCCCCGGTTCCTGACTGAGGGGGTGGAACCTTCGCCCACGGGCGCGCGGTCTGGGGCCGCGACCAGGAGTGATCGGACGTCTGCGTCCTCCGATCGAAGTCGGTCACATTCACTCGTTCGGAGTATCAGCACGCGCGGGCGCCGCCGTGACCGGCAACGGTTGTAATCCGAATGGGGGAAGATCCCGAAGGGAGACGCCATGCGTATCCGCCGAAGTCTCGGACTCGCGATCGCCACAGCAACCCTCACCGGACTCAGCCTCACCGGCGCCGCTGCCACTGCTGTTGCGGCGCCGGTCAGCACACCTCGGACCAGCGTCACCCCGGACCAGTGCCAGCAAGGGGGCGGAACGGTGAGCAGTAGGCCGTACGCCGGCGAGTACTGCTCGGGCGGCACCTTCAGCAACAGCCCCATAGCGTGAGAGGGGCGCCGGAGGGCGCCCCCCCGTCGTTCGAGGGACAAGGGTCCACGGGCGGTTCAGCGAGGTTCGTGGGCTGCCAGCCGGCAGGCGCCGTTCGCGGCGCCGCCCGGCACTCCGGCCCCGGTCAGCCCGTTCACGCAGCCCTGGAGGTCGCCGCTCACGCCACGGTGGCAGGCCGCCGTGACGGAGCCGGTGGCGTCGACACCCGCCTGTGCTGCCATCTGAGTGCAGGCGGGGATGTCGGCGTGGGCGGCCGGGGCGACGAAGGCCGTGGTGCCGAGGGCGAGTGTCAGGCCGGTGAGGACAGCGGCGAAGCGGGGCGACGTGGGCATGGGGCTTACCTGCTTTCCGGGATTGTCACGCGGCCCGGTCCCGGCGGTGAACCGTGTGGGGACGGTGCCGAGCGGTGCTCGGCGAGGGCTCACCCACGGCATCCGCCCGCGGAGCCGTCGCATGGGAACGGCCGCAAGGAGATACGCGGCCTCTGAAGGGGCGGACACCACCACAGGGTGCCTGCGGGGGCGCACCTCCCGGTGCTTCCACCGTACGACGGGGGGCGCCGTGTCACGAGCCGATCAGCTCCGACGCCGGCCGGCCTGCGGCACCACCCCCCACTTCTTGTGGCTCGGCCAAGGTGTTCGGATCTTGGTATCCGGGCCTGTCGGGCCGGCGCTTGGACCGTCCCCCGGGACATCGCACCCGGGCCCCACATCCGTGCCTGGTGAGAAAGGGCGCGGATGACCGATGACTTTTCGCGTCAGTCCCTGTCTGTAGTGCGACAACCCGCAAGAGCGAGCCAGGGAGCACGAAGTGACCGCAGAACAGACGACGGCCGAGCGTTTCTCCTACACGTTGGAACGGACGTTGGAATCCCCTGTGGCGACGGTCTGGGGTGCCTGGACCGTCGCGGAGTCCTACGCGCGGTGGTCCTACGCCGCCCCCGGGTCCGTGGAGATGGACGTACGGCCGGGCGGGGCGTGGAAGGCGACGGTCGTCACCCCGGACGGCGGCGAGTTCCCGCTGACCGGCGCCTACTCCGAGGTCGACGAGAATCACCGTCTGGTGATCGGCATGGACGTACCGGGGAAGGACGATCCGGCGCTCATGACCGTCGAGTTCGTCGAGCAGAGCGCTCACCGGACACGCGTCGCGGTGAGCCAGACCTGCGACACCGCCGACGAACGCGACCTCGCCGAGCAGGGCACCACCATGCTCCTGGACAGCTTGACGGCCTTCCTCAAGACGGCGGCCTGACGCACCGCGACTCCCGCGCTGTGGTCGGCGAGCAGGGGCCGCCCGCCCACGCGCCAGCGGCGGGACGGCGCGCGGATTCGGCCCGGCGGATGCGACAACGCCGGGTTCGGCGTGCGGTTCCTGGCCACGGCGTGGGTCCTGCCCACACCACCCCCCGCACACCGACTGCCCACCCGTCCGCGGCTGCACCGCCAGTGCTCGATCAGAGCCAGGTGACGGCCAGCCAGATACTCACGGCCGCAGCGGCGGTGAGCCCGACGTTGAGTGTGATCCGGCGGTCTTCGCCGGTCAGGTGGACGGCGATCGCACCGGTCTGAAGGAGCACGAAGCCGATGGCCGCGGCCAGTGCCAGGCCCGGTGCGATGCCGGTCAGGGGCGGCAGGATCAGCCCGGTCGCACCGAGCATCTCGACCGTCCCCAGCGCCCTCACCGCGGGCAGGGGTACGCGATCGACCCAGGCCATCATCGGGCGGAGCTGATCTCGGCCACGGAAGACCTTCATCGCGCCCGCGTAGAGATAGAAGAGGGCGAGCAGTCCGGCGACGATCCAATACGCGATGTTCATGATTCCCCTCCAGGTCACCGGTTGCGGGCGACCCGACGATTCCCAGGGCGGCCCTTGGAGAAGGCCCGAGCCATGGTCCGAGTGATCCGGAAGCTGAAGGTGTCGGCGCGCCCTGGCTGCGCCGGTCAGGTGGCGGACGGCGGGGCGGTGTCGTCCCGCCCGCTTCCGGTGAGGTCGGTGGCGGGCTCGGTCGCGTAGCGGCTCATCACGTGGGCGCTGTCCTGTGGCGTCGGCGGCCGGCCGCCGGCGAACAGGTTCTGGAGGTCCCGGAAGTACTGCACGTACAGGTCGGGGGTGAACGTGCTGAGCATGACGGCGGGTTGGCCGGTGATGTTGGCGAAGGTGTGCGGGGCGCCGGGCGGGACCATCACGAGCGCGCCCGCGGTGGCGTCGTAGTCCTGGTCCCCGACGGTGAACCGCACCGAGCCGGAGACGACGTAGAAGCCCTCGTCGTGCTGGGCGTGACGGTGCTGCGGCGGTCCCGGGGTGTGCGGGGCGAGGACTGATTCGGCGATTCCGAGACGGTGCCCGGTGTGGCTGCCGTCTTCGAGGACGCGCATGCGCGTGGTGCCCATGACGATCGTCTCGCCGTCGTCAGGACCGACCACCGATACGGCGGGGTCGGCCTGCGGTGCGCTGGTCTTCGGCTCTTCGGTCATGCTCCGAGTGCACCGCCAGGGTCCCGCCGCTGTCCAAGACCCGTTCCGCACCGCCGATGCCGTCTGGGTATCGTTGCAGCGTGGAGCTACGTACCCTGCGGTACTTCGTGGCGGTCGCTGAGGAACTCCACTTCGGCCGGGCCGCCACTCGACTGCACATGAGCCAGCCGCCGCTGAGCCGGGCGATCAAGCAGCTGGAGACCGAGGTCGGTGCCCCGCTGTTCACTCGCTCGCCTGTGGGCGTCACGCTCACCGCGGTGGGCGCGGTGCTGCTCGACGAGGCGCGGGCCCTGCTCGACCACGCCGACCGCGTCCGCGCGGTCGTGACCGCGGCGGCCGGCGTCGCGACCATCACCGTCGGCATCCTGGGCGACAGCACCGACCCGGGTGCGACCAGGCTGGCCGCCGCTTACCGTCGAAGCCACCCCGGCATCGACATCCGTATCCGCGACACCGACCTGACCGACCCGACCTGCGGGCTGCGCGCGGGACTGGTCGACGTCGCCCTGACTCGGGCGCCGTTCGACGAGACCGCCCTGACGGTGCGTGAGCTGCGCACCGATCCGGTGGGTGTGGTCCTGCGCGCCGACGATCCACTGGCCCGCCGCAGCCGGCTGCGGCTGGCCGACCTGGGAGAGCGCCGCTGGTTCCAGTTCCCTCAGGGAACGGACCCGATCTGGCAGTCGTACTGGAACGGTGGCGTGCCGCGCGAGGGCCCGGTGGTACGCGTCGTCCACGAGTGTCTTCAGGCCGTGCTGTGGAACGGCACGATCGGCCTGGCCCCGCTCGGGCACGACCTGCCCGCGGAGCTGGCCGTGGTACCGCTGATCGACATGGCGCCGAGCCGAGTGGTGGCGGTGTGGAACGAGGGTGACACCAACCCCTTGATCCGATCGTTCATCGAGATCGCGACCGCCGCGTACCGCCGCCGCTGAGCACCGGACAAGCGGCGCTGCCGCGACTCGAGAACGGCTCTGAGAGGAGCGGCCCGCCGCACGCCTCGTCTCCCGGCCGTAGGGCATGCCGTGGGAGTGCAGCCGTCGTTCTCCGGACTGAGCCATGTCTCAAGAGACATGGCTCAAGAGACATCCGTGCGCGGCCTCGTCGGACAGGAGAGCCCACACGTACCGGCTCAGGATCCGGCAGCGGACGTGTGGCGGGCCAATTCGGTGGCCAGGCGTCGCAGGACCGTCCGGTTGGCGCGTCGGATCGTGGCCCGGACGACGGGTGCCAGCAGGCGGTCGGCGAGCGGGGTGCGGGCCCAGGCGTACGTGAAGGACACGTGACTCCCGCCGGTTCGCAGCGGCTCGATGGTGTAGGTGCCGTGGGCCAGGCGTCGGCCGGCCGCGCTGACGTTCCGTTCGACGATGCGCCGCGGCGGGTCCGCCTCGACGACCTCGATGGCGACGTCGGTCTTGGTGCCGCCCAGCGCGACGGTGACGGTGGCACCCGATCCGACGCCGCGGCCGGGGCCGCTGTAGCGCCAGTCGGTCAGGTAGTGGTCGGTGAATCGCTCGTGGTGAGCCATGACATCGAGGAAGTCGAAGACCCGCTCGGGCGTCTGCGGTACGTCGATCGACACGGTGACAGACTTCATGTACCACACGGTACACAGGCCATGTACCAATGGGTACACTCGTGAGGTGGTGAATGTGGTCGGCTCAGATCCCGCGGGCGCGGCAGCGTCCGGCAAGGACGTGGACCGTCGCGCTCAGTTGGTGGACGCGGCCGTCGACCACGTCGCGGCGCACGGCATCACGGACCTGAGCCTGCGCGGCCTGGGTGCCGCCATCGGCGTCAGTCACCGCATGCTGATCCACTACTTCGGCTCCAAGGAACACCTGCTCGTCGAGATCGTCCGGACGTCGGAGCAGCGCCAGCGCGATCTGCTGTCCCGGCTGCGGCTGGAGCCCGGCCTCTCCCCCGTCGATGCTGCGCGTCTCCTCTGGCAGCAGCTGACGGACCCTCGACTGGCCGATCACGAGCGGCTCTTCTTCGAGATCTACGGGCAGGCGCTGCGAGGCCGTCCCGAGGCCGCCCCGATCCTCGAAGGGCTCGTGAACGACTGGCTGGAGCCGCTCGTGGCCGCCGAGGTCGCCGCGGGGGCGGACCCTGCCGCGGCCAGAAGCCGCGCCAGGCTGGGACTCGCCACCGTCCGCGGTCTCCTGCTCGACCTGCTCGCCACCGGCGACCTCGAGGGCGTCAACGCGGCGATGGAGGACTTCCTCCAGCTGTTCTACGGCTCGACGTGACGGAGGTGACGGAGTCTCCGATCAGGCCGAGCGGCCGGGCCGGACGGCGCCCACGGCTCGCACATGGGTCGCCGGGGCAGCCGGGGCAGCCGTACGATCCGGGCCTTCGGGCGGGTCCTTCTGCATTGCTCGCGTCGCGTCGCGTCGCCCGTGAGCCAGTCCTGCTCGCGGGCGACGACGTGGTCGCGAGCAGCGACGGCTCAGGCCACGTGTGGCGCCGGGACAGGTCGGCCGGACGACCGACCGGGCCGGCATGCCGCGCGGGGGATGATGGGGACGGAATGACGGAACGCGAGGTCAGGAGCTTCCATGGCGAAGCGGGTTCACCAACCCCGTGAGGACGCGGAGTTCGATTTCATCCTCGGGATGAGCGGAGTCCCGGTCCTCGCGTACTTCACCGGGACATGGCCCAAGGCGATCGAGCCCTGCCGGGCGATGGACCTCGTCGTGGGTCGCATCGCCGACGAGTACACCGGCCACCTGACGGCCGTCCGCACCGACATCACGCGCTGTCCGTCCGCGACCGAGCGATACGGAATCACGGGCGCCCCGTCCTACGTCCTGCTGAAGGAGGGAACGGCGGTGGCGCACGGCACGGGGCTCATGACCATCGACGAGGTACGGACGTTCCTGGACGGCCATGTCTGAGCGGACACCCGGGGCATCCCACCCTGTTGGAGTCGTGCGAGTGCCGGGAGGTCCCGGATTCCCCTCACCTCATCCGGGTCGTCTCAGCGGAAGCCTCGGCGCGACAGGAGCGGATGCACCGAGCGGGCAGTCGGCGGCAGGACGGCCCCGCCCGAGAGACTCAAGGTGCCGGCGTATGCGGCCATGGCTGATGGTCACCGGATTTTGGGTGCGACAGGGTACATGCGCCATTCACAATAGTTTCAACAGAGAACGTATTGAACGAGTAGATGGCTGTAATGTGGCCCCATGACCGCCGACGTTCCTCACAGAACCTCCGCATCGCGTGTGTCCGACCGCCCCGGAGACGCCTCGCCCTTCGCCCTCGGCTTACTGCTGCGCCGGGCGCACTGGCGCGCCGCCGCGGTGATGGAGGAGGCGCTTCGGCCGCTGGGCATCGGACTGCGGCATTTCGCCGTGCTGATCGTGCTGGTCGACCGCGGACCCACGGCACAGCGGGACCTGGCCACCGCGACGGGTACCGACAAGGCGGGAATCATGCGGGTCGTGGACGACCTGGAGCGCAAGGGCCTTGCCGTACGCAAGGCCGTTCCCGGGGACCGGCGGGTACGGGCAGTGGAGATCACGCCACAGGGCGTCGAGCTTTTCGACGCGGCCCATGTGGCCGCGGAGCCGCGGGCTGACCTTCTGGTCGCCGGTCTGAAGCCCGGCGAGTCCGAACTGCTGACGGATCTGCTGACCCGGATCGCCTACCCCGCGGAGGGCGAGGGGTAGGCACGCGATGCCGGTCGCGTGCCGTGTGGGCACGCTTCCTCTCGTGGCCCGTGTACCGACCGCGAGGCCGGAAAGGCAGGCCTGACGAGGAGAAGCGGTCGCCGCTCGCGGTGGACCTGGCCCCGCGCGGCGGCCGCACACCGTCTGCGCCCACGGCGCCTTGCGCACGGGCACGGCGCGACATGACGGGCCTGCGAGGTGTTCGCGCCCTCGCAGGTGTCGGCGTCCGCGTGACGAGCGGCCCGCCGGCAGGCCGAGCACGCCGAACGCCCCTGCGGGCCGCCGACCGCAGGGGCGAAGCCGCCCGTCGTCACCGCCCTTCGAGGGCCCGGGCGATGCGATGACGGCGTAAGGGTGCCGGGTGATGAACAGCCCGGGGAAACGCCCTTCAGCGCCTGGGTCCCCGGAGGTTACGCGGCGAAGCGCTCGGCGAGTTGCTTGGCCTTGGCGGCCGCCTCCTCGAGGGCGCGCTCCCGAGAAGCCTCGGCGAGGGGGACCAGGGCGGACATGGCCGGGTTGCGCCGGGCCATGGTGAGTTCCGGGACGATGAAGTCGAGGTCCAGGCCGAGGGTGTCCCCGAGGACCGCCTCCAGGTAGTTCTGCACGAACTCGAAGCCCTCGCGCGGAGTGCCCGGCGCGTAGGAGCCGCCGCGACTGGCGACGACGACGGCCGGGGTGCCCTGGGCGGAGGGCGCCTCGCCCGCCGTACGGCCGAGCAGGAGCACGTTGTCCAGCCACGCCTTGAGGGTCGAGGCGATCGAGAAGTTGTACATCGGGGCGCCGATCAGGACGGCGTCCGCCCGCTCCAGCTCCTCGATGAGCTCCAGGCGCCCGGCGAACGCCGCGGACTGTTCCGGGGTGTGTTCGGACCGGGCGGCGTAACCGGCGGACCAGGCGTCCGCGGTGATGTGCGGGACAGGACTGGCGGCGACGTCACGGTAGATGACCGCCCCCTCCGGGTGCTGCTCCTTCCAGGCTCTGCGGAACGCGGCCGTGACCGACCGGGACGAGGACGCCTCGCCAGGGAACACGGAGGAGTCTATGTGCAGCAACGTGGCCATGGGATTTCTCCGGAATGTGATGTTTCGAGGTAGGACAAGTGGACTGAGGATCAGCCCCAGCGATAGTTAAACACGAGATAGTCGTGAGTGATACAGTCTCAAGCGTATTGAAAGTTGAGCAGCTGGGAGTCTGGACGACGTGGACATCTACGAGGCGGTCACGAGCCGACGGGCGGTGCGCGCATTCACCGATCAGCCTGTACCGAGGGAGGTTCTGGAGCGTGTCCTGTCCACCGCGGCGTGGGCGCCCTCAGGGTCGAACCTGCAGTCATGGAACGCCTACGTGCTCACGGACGGGCCACTGGCCGAACTCAAGAAGCGCGCCGGTGAACGGCTGGCCGCCGGCGACCCCTGGGACGAACCGGAGTACGAGCAGTACCCGCTCACTCTGAAGTCCCCCTACCGCGAACGCCGTTCCGCCTTCGGCGAGCAGCGTTACGGCGGACTCGGGATCCCGCGCGAGAATCTGGAAGCGCGACAGAGGGCCGCCTCCGCGAACTGGGACTGCTTCGGCGCGCCGGCCGCCCTGTTCTGCTACATCGACCGCGACCTGGACCGCCCTCAGTGGTCCGACCTCGGCATGTATCTGCAGACCGTCATGCTGCTGCTCCGCGCCGAAGGACTGCACAGCTGCACACAGATGGCCTGGGCGAAGTTCCACAGGACCGTCGCGGAGGTCGTCTCTCCCCCGGACGACTTCATCCTCTTCTGTGGCATGTCGATCGGATACCAGGACACCGCAGTGAGTCACACCCCTACGGGGCGGGCGCCGCTCGCAGAAACGGTGACGTTCATCGACGCGTAGCCGGCCGGGAGCGCGCACCGCCGCGCAATGAGCGCGCCGCCGCGCACGGTGTCACGTTCCCCGCCACCGCCCCCACTGGGTCAGCCGCGATCCCGCACCCCGCACGGCCCGAAGGCCTGAGCAGCAGGGACACAGGACCGGCAGAACAGAAGGGCCGCGTCGGCACCAGTGCCCCCGCGGGACCCAACTCCCGCTCATGGGGCGCCTTCAACCTCCGGCCTTGGTTCCCGGGGAGCCCCGGCATCCCCTGAAGACCAGGTCGGAATCGCCCTGTGGGTCTCCCCCAGGCCACATGCGGGAAGGCCGGTCAGTCGGCCGGGCCGGCCAACCGGGCCAGGGCGGCCGTCGCGAGTGCGGTCGTTCCGGTCTCGAGGGTGAGGCGGACGCTGGGCAGGTAGCGGGGCGAGTGGTTGCCGGGCAGGCTGCGGAGCTTCTCGGCGGCTCCGGTGCCGGGGGCGGCCGCCCACTGTGCGGGGCCGACCGCACCGAGCATCCAGTAGGCGCCGCGGATGCCGGGGTGTCCGTGCAGGTGGGCGCCTGCGCCGGTCAGGAGCGGGAAGTCCTCGGTGGCCGAGGTGGCGGGCCAGCCGGTGACGCGGGAGGGCCCGAAGGCGGTCACGTGTGCGGAGCGGACGGCGGCTGTGACGTCCGGGTCGGAGCGGGTGACACCGGAGCGCGACGACCGCGCGACGGTGACCCGCGGCGGCAGGGCCGCGGCACCCGCCTCGGCGCGGGCGATCCGCTCCACGGCGAGGGCGGCGCGGTCGAGGGCCGCCTCGGAGAAGGTACGGACGGTGACGTGCAGCGCCGCCTGTGTGCCGATCACGTTTCCGGTGTGGCCGGCGTCCGCTGTCCGCAGTGAGGTCGCCGAGACGACCAGCCGCTCCGCGGGGTCGGCCTCCCGGGCCACGATCGTGGCGAGCCGCGTCACCGTGCCGGCGGCGGCGAGCAGCGGGTCGGCGGTGAGGTGCGGAGTGGCGGCGTGCCCGCCGTCCCCCTCGAAACTCACCTCCAGTGTGAGGCTGCCCGCCAGGACCGGGCCGTCCGCGTGGGCCACCATCCCCGCCGGGAAGGACGCCGTGTGCTGCGCGAGCACCACGTCGGGCGGCGTGATCCGGTCGTACAGGCCGTCCTCCAGCATCGCGCGGGCACCGCTGAGGGTCTCCTCTGCGGGCTGGCCGACGACGAGAAGGGTGCCGCGCCAGCTGTCGCGGTTGGCCGCGAGCCAACGCGCGGCGGCCGCCACGCAGGCCAGATGAGCGTCGTGACCGCAGGCGTGCATCACGGGGACGGGGTGTCCGTCCGGTCCGGGCGCGGTCACGGTGCTCGCGTAGGGGACGCCGGTCTGCTCGGCCACGGGCAGCGCGTCGAGTTCGGCGCGCAGGAGGACGGCCGGGCCCTCGCCGTTGGACAGGGTGGCGGCCACGCCGTGGCCGCCGATGCCGCGCAGTACGTGGAAGCCGTCCTCGGCCAGCCGGTCCGCGAACCGGGCGGCGGTACGGCGTTCGGCGCCGGAGAGTTCGGGGTGGCTGTGGAGGTCGAGGTACAGCTCGATGGTGGCGGGCAACAAGGTGTCCAGGCCGGGCAGTGCGCGCCCTGCCCGGGGGTGACCGGAGCCCTGGGAGGTGCGGGGTCTGTCGAGGTCGCTGGTCACGGGCGGGACTCCTCGGGTGTCGGCGGAGCGCACATCGGCGGGGCGGCGGGGACGGTGGAGTGACTTGCGGCGGGCGCGTAGGAGGAGCTGCCGGGAGGGGGACGGTGCAGGGGTGTCAGCGGGGTGACAGCGGGGAGCCAGGGCGCTGACGTCGGGGCCGCGTAGAAAGGTGGAGCCCGAGGTCTTGGCCTCCGGCAGGTTCAGCGTGTCGCCGGCCGGGGCCGTCCCGGTCGGTACCCGGTCCGCGGACTCACAAGGAGACACCATGGCTGACAACACCCTCGCCTCCCTCGCCCAGGAGATCCTGGACCTCGAGTCGGAGACCTTCGAGATCACGGACTACTCGGACGCCAGCGAGGTCATGCTCGGCTCCTCCACCAGCTGCTCCTCCACCAGCACCTGCTCCAGCACCACCAGCACCACCTCCTGCACCGCCTGACGTCCGACGTCGGGATCGGCGGGGGGCCCCCGGCGGGGGGGGGGGGGGGCGGCGGCGCGGGGGGGGCGGCGGGGGGGGTGGGGCCGCCCCCCCCCCCCCCCCCCCGCCACCGGCGGCGCGCCCCCCACACACAC
>NZ_JBHWEL010000018.1:27436-49325 GCF_042734135.1 Streptomyces sp. NPDC059668
TCTCACCCACGCCCCCCCGCGCGCGCGCGCCGGCGGGGGGCGGGGGGGGGGCGGGGGGGCGCGGGGGGCGGGGGCGCCGCGCGGGCCCCCGTCCGTGTCCGCCCGGGTGTTGGAGGTTCCCTCCCCCGGCACACCTGCCGGCACCTGGCCGACGGACCCACAACACGCTGGGTTCGGGCGGGACTTCGAAGGTCACGGGAACGGGTGCGGCACCCGCCGCAGGTCCTCCTCACGCAGGGGCGCCGGGACCAGGCCGGCGCGGTGCGGCGCGGTCCGCAGGCGGGGCATGTGCAGAGCACGCTGGCGCAGCCAGCCGAAGTCGATCGGCAGCAGTCCGGGCGCGATGGTGGCCACCGTACGCAGCCCCATCCGGCGTTGCTCCGGGGTGGTCTGGTCGACGGCGATGACGTCGCAGCCGGCGCCGGCGAGCAGGTCACGCAGGAGCAGCAGGTCGTCGCGGAGATCCCCGGTGCGCGGCCGGCGCTCCTCCCAGCCGGCGAACAGGCCGTCGAGAGCGGCCGTGCGGGGTGGGGCGAGGTAGTTCGCGGCGTGCCGGCGCATCGCGGGCAGTCCGAACAGTGCCGCGTGGTCCGGCAGTCGTGCGACGAGGTCGAAGTCCTCTGCCATGGCGGCGAGTTCGTCGGGCCGCTCGGCGACCTGGCCGGGCAGGTGGGGGATGTAGGTGAGGATCTCGGAGACGGCGGACTCGACGGCCGTCTCCGGGTCGAAGGAGGCGCCGGCCGCGAACGCCAGTGTGCCGGGCCCTTCGTCACGGCGGACCGCGAGGCCGGTGACCACGGGGACCGGCAGGTCGACGCGGTTGTCGAAGACATGGACGTCGTAGCCCTGGAGCGCGGCCCGCGCCACCATGGCCCGCACTTTGGGGCCGTGCACCGAGGCCAGGTCGATCTCGGGCAGGGGCAGGTCGCCGTACCAGCCGAGCAGGAAGGCGTCCCGCTCGACGAGTTCCAGCAGGCCGAAGAACACGGCCTCCTCCCATGTCCCGCCGGTGGCGCAGCCGTTGGAGCACTCGAAGACGAAGTTGTCCGCACGGGTGCCCGCGCTGTAGTAGACGAGCCGGGCCGGGACGAGCACCGGACGTGCGTCGCGCAGCGACCATCCGCTGACCCACGGCAGCGGCCGGGCCGGGTCGAAGGGCTCGAGCATCGGGTCCCGCGCGTAGGTTCGGGGTTCGTAGAGTCCGCACAGGCGCGGGTCGAGGGCTCGGTCGCCCAGTTCCTGGAGGGAGGCGGTGACGACCGGGGCGTGGTGGCGGCGGTGGGTGCCGGCGTACCGTTCCAGGCCCTCCAGGAACGCCAGGTCGCGGCTGCTCGCGTAGGAGTTGGCCTGGCCGCTCCAGGTGACGTCGGTGAGTCCGGCGTAGCCGCGCATGAAGACGCTGCCGGCGACCGGCGCGGTCGTGGGCGAGGTGACGTCGGTCCAGGTGCCGCCGCCGAGCACGCCGCACACCGGGTTGGCGAGACCCTTGACCGGGAGCGGGTAGTCGGCGGGACGGCGCAGCCGGTATGCGTCCGGGCGCGGTTTCGGGCGGGAGGCCGGTGCCGAGGCGGTGTCCTGCGCGGCGGCCTGCCGGGCGGCTTCCCCGGTGAACGGGCGGCAGTGCGGGCACATCGGCTCGGGCACCAGGGGGAAGGTGCGGACCCGGAGGGTCTCCAGGTCGAGTTCGGTGATCCGCGGCAGCGCGGCGTCGGCGCCCTCGGCGGTGTGCCGGGCGGCGCCGGAGGCGATGAGGCGGTGCAGGGACCAGACGGCGTCCACGGTGTGGTCCGGCAGGGCGGGCCAGGGACCGGCCGCGGTGGTCTCCGTACCCGTCTCCAGTGCCTCCCGTTCGGTCCGGGTACGCAGCCGCTGGCGGCGCATGGCCAGGCAGGTGCCGCAGGCCGGGCCGGCGTCGGGGGCACCGCCCCAGGGTCCGAACAGCACCGCCTGCGCGGTGAGGTGGATGCCGGCCGTGCTCGGATGCGCGGACGGCGAATCCGGGCGGGCGGCGGCCGTTCCCAAGGGCCCGGACCCGGTGGGCGGTTGGCCGAGGACGTCGGCGTCGCCGATGCGGGACACGGCCGGTGCGGGCAGGCCGGCAGACGCGGCACGGATCGCCAGGCGGGCCTGGAGTTCCGCGCGGGCGGCTTCCAGGAGCGGCGCGGTCGGCGGCGCGGCAGTGGTGGTGGCAGGGGTCATGGCCGGTTGCTCCAGCGGAAGATCCGGGTGGCGATCAGGCCGAAGACCAGGGCGAACACGGCGAGGCCGGCGCAGTCCACGGCGATGTCACCGAGGTCACCGCGTCCGCCGTAGGCGTCGGTGAGGCCGTCGTTGAGGTAGTGCAGCGGCAGCACTTTGGCGACCGTGCGCAACCAGCCCGGCATGAGGTCGTCGGGGAAGAACGAGCCGGAGAGAAAGGCCATGGGCACCATGACCAGGTTGGCGATGGCCGCGACCGCCTCCGGGGTGTCTGCGACGCTGCCGACGACCAGTCCCATGGCGAGGAAGGCGGTCACACCCAGGACCAGCAGCGGAACCGCCGCCCACCACGGCCCGTCGAGTCGCAGGCCGAAGAACGGCAGCAGGGCGATGGTGGTGAAGAGCACCGTCTGCACGAGCGCGACGCACAGCGCCACGGTCCAGCGCGAGGCGAGCAGGGTGCGCAGCGGGGTCGGGGTGCGCCAGATCAGGCGGAGCAGGTCGTCCCGGCGCCACTGCATCAGGGCGAAGCCGACGGAGAACACCGCCGCGTTGCCCACGCCCCAGGAGAGCACACCCGGGGCGATGTAGTTGATGGACGACAGGCCGCCGTCGACGTGTTGGCCCTGGAAGATCAGGCCGAAGAGGACCAGGAAGGCGAGCGGGAAGGCGAAGGTGAAGAAGAGGGTCGTCTTGTCGCGGACGCTCGCGGCGTAGGTGGCCCTGGTCAGTGCGGCGTAGGCGCTCAACGGTGGTGCTCCGATCCGGTGCCGGTCAGCGTCAGGTAGGCGTCTTCGAGGGTGGGTGTGCGAACGGTGACCGTGTCGATGTCCACGAGGTCCCCGAGGGCGGTGAGGACGCGGTTGGGGACGGTCGTCTCCAGGACCAGGTCCTCGCCCTGAACGATCGCCCGGTCCACGCCGTCCAGGCCGAGCGCCGTCTCGGCGGAGAGTCCCGCGGCGGGGACGAGCAGCCGGGCGGGGGCGGCGAGGGAGCGGATGAGGTTGCGGGGGGTGTCGAGCGCGGCGACCCGGCCGTCGGCGATGATCGCCACCCGGTCGCAGAGTTCCTCGGCCTCCTCCAGGTAGTGGGTGGTGCAGATGATCGTGCGGCCCTCCGCGCGCAACGAGCGCAGTACGTCCCACAGTTCGCGCCGGGCCTCCGGGTCGAGGGCGGCCGTCGGTTCGTCCAGGAAGATCAGCTCGGGTTCGTGCAGCAGCGCGGTGGCGACGGCGAGACGCTGGCGCTGGCCGCCGGAGAGGTGGTCGACGCGGGCGTTCTCCTTCCCGGTGAGGCTGACGCGCTCCAGGGCGGTGGTCGCGGCGGCCGGGTCCATGCCGTAGAGCGCGGCGACCGTGCGCAGGTGTTCGCCTGCGGTGAGCCGGGCGAAGAACGCCGACGCCTGTGTCTGTACCCCGATCCGGGCGAGGAGCGCGGTGTCGCGCGGCCAGGGAGTCCGCCCGAAGACGGTCACGGTTCCGGAGTCGGCCTCGCGCATGCCCCCGACGATCTCCACCAGGGTGGTCTTGCCTGCGCCGTTGGGGCCGAGGATGCCGAAGAACTCGCCGTGCCGTACGTCGAGGCTGACGCCGTCCAGGGCCACCACCTCCCCGTACCGCTTGGTCACGCCGTGCACGGTGACGACCGTTCCGGTGGGGGTCTCACCGTGAGCCGTCCCGGTGGGGGTCTTGCCGGGGACGGTGTCGGTGACGGCCGGGCCGGGTGCGGCCTGGGTCTTGCTCTCGGGTGTGCTCATCGCCTCTTTCCTCGGGTGGTTCCAGGGGCTCGGGACGTCCGGGAGCGGTCCGGTGCCCGTCGCCGGGGCGGGGTGCCGCGGCGTGGCTGTGGGGGGTGCGGGGCTCGTGTCCGAGGCCTTCGGGGAGGAGGCGGTGGCACGTCCCCCGGGTGGGGTCATGGGCGTGGGCCCGCCGGAAGGGGCGGGTGCGGCGCGTCGGGAGCGGCCGTAGGAGCCGAGCGCCCACAGGAGCAGTACCGCGGCGAGCAGGGCGCCGGGCAGCCACCGGGCCAGGGCCGCGAGACCCTCCGGCAGGACGGTGCGCAGCGCCGCGCCGCACAGCGCGAGGAGCGCGGCACTCTGTACGGCCGTCAGCAGGGCGAAGCCGCCGTACAGGATCCGCAGCCGGGCGGGGTACGCGGCGAGGCCGGGGCCGCGACGGACGAGAGCGCGCGCCACGACGCCCGTGAAGTCGCGGCTCCCGGTGGCCAGTTGAGTGACGCCCAGAGCGTGGCCGAGGGCCCGGTATCCGTCGAGGGGCGGCAGCGGCAGCAGGTTGGCCAGGGCGGATACCACCCCGAGAAGGAGCAGCGCGCCGAGTGCGGGGCGGGCCTGCGCGTGGGCGGGCAGCAGTGCCCACACGGGGTAGAAGGGCACCAGGAAGAGCAGGTTGGCGAGGACTCCGGCACAGGCGGTGGCGACCTTGCGGCCCCGGCTGCCGAGGAACTGGACGTCCTCCACCGTGCAGTAGAGATACGTGGCGCCGAGGATCCAGCGCAGCCCGATCTCGGTGACGCGGCCGCCCCAGGCCCGTGCGAACAGGCCGTGGGCCAGTTCGTGGAGGGCGAGGCTGCACCACAGGACGCAGCCGACGGCGAGCAGCAGGGCGGGTTGCCGTGCCGTCTCCTCGGTCTGCCGCCACAGGGTGCCCGCCTGGACGCCGACGGCGGCGAGCAGCAGCACGGCCGCCGTGACGAGCGCGGTCGGCACGCCGGGCCGCCGGGCGGCGGTGGTCGCGTGGTGCAGCCGGTCCATGAACGCGGGAGCGTCGGCGACCAGCCGGGTGCGCCCGGCGAGTATGCCGTTCGGCGGCCGGTCGGCGACAGGCAGGGCGGGCGGTGCTGTGGCTGGGCGGGTCGGTGCGGCGGCACCGTCCAGGAGGTCGCGGCCGTGCAGCAGGCGGAGCATCTGCCCCCACTGGGCCTCGCCGAGGCGGGCGCCGAACTCGCCGGCGTAGGCGTCTCCGATCTCGTCGAGGCTGCGGCTGCCGTCGAGCCGGGCGATGATGAAGTGCTCCTTGGGGCCGATCTCCAGGCGCCGCCCGGTGCGCGGGTCCATCAGCAGATGGATGCGGCCGGTGCCGCGCACGAGGCTGGGTCCGAACACGACGTCGTCCCGCACGCGCGGACGGGCGGCGAGAAACGCGTCGGTGCTCACCCTTCGTCTCCCGGCACCCGGCCGCCGGTCGGCGTACCCGTGGCGGCGGCGCTGTCGGCGCCTCCTTCCGCCGGAGCCCCCGCGGGGTTCGGCTCCCCCGCCGTCTCGTCGCGCAGGGCGCGGGCCAGGACGTAGGAGAGGAACGCCTCGTCGCGGATGGTCATGCTCAGCCGGTTGTTGGTCATGTGCAGGTACGGCGAGAGCAGCATGGGCAGCGCGTGGGCGGGGTCGGTGGGGCTGATGTCCCGGCTGCCGTCCCACGCGCGGAAGGTCAGTTCGCCGCGCAGGGCCAACTCCTCGGCCCGGTCGCGCAGTTCGGTGCAGTGCTCGGCCCAGCCCCGCAGGAACGCCGGAAGCCTGTCCTGTTCGCCCCGGGCCACCGCGTCGCGGATGCGGCGGAAGCGTTCGGGGAGGCTTGCGCCCATCTCGGTGTAGGCGCGGTCGTATCCCTGGGTCGTGGTGTAGTTCGTCCCGTTGAACGCCCGGTCCCAGAAGGCGTGGTAGCGGTCGAGGAAGGCGAGCAGCGCCCCGTCGTCCTTGAGGAACGTGCCGGACATGACCATCATCAGCTGGGCGGAGAGCCCGAGGAGCACGGTGCGCAGATGGAGGTTCATGCTGCGCGCGGCTTCGACGACCAGGTCGCTGGAGTGCTGGAAGTGCCACTCGGCGAGTGCGACACCGCCGGGCCCGCCGTACTTGCCGTACTCGGGCTCGTAGGGCCGGTCCTCGAAGCTGTTGTTGGGGCGTAGCCGCATCCGCCCGTCGGGGCCGAGGAACTCGGCGCGCTGTTCCTCGCTGTACTCCAGGGTGAACAGGGTCTCGTACAGCTCGGCGAGGAAGCCGGCCTTCACCTCGTACAGCGCGGGGCGTTCACGCAGGAAGGCGGCGAGGGCCGTGTGTGTCCGCTCCCGGACGGCGGGGGCGTCGGCGGCCCGTCGGGGGCGCAGGCGCAGCCGCAGATGGGGGCCTTCCAGCCAGTAGTTGATGAAGAAGTACCCGGCGAGCAGGCCTTCTTCGGTGAGGTCGTCCACCAGTGGCTTGACGCACTGAAGGAGCAGCGGGCGAGGGCTGGCGGCGTAGAAGACGTGCACGGCGAGCCAGTCGCCCGGGGCGTCGTCGGTGTGCGGGCCGGTGGCCGTGGAGGATGCGGGGGAAACGCTGGGTGCGGTCATGGGGTTCGGTCCTCTTCGGGCAGGCGGGCCGGAGCGGGCAGCATTTCTACGGCGAGTTCGGCGACGTGCCGTCCGCGCGGTGAGGTCACGTGGAGTTCGCTCTCGCCGGGCAGCATCTCCTCGAAGACGGTGCGGGCCTGCCTTCCGGCCAGGAGGCCCTCCAGGGCGGTGAGGGACAGCGGGCTCTCGAAGTCGACGTACTGGGGTTTGGAGCCGCCGAACCAGCCGCCGCTCCCGCCGGCGGTCTCCTCGTGGACGGTGGCGAAGACCTGGGCGGGCAGTCCGTGCCGGACGCGCCAGCGGTGCCAGGCGAGGTACCACTCGCCGACGGTGTCGTCGGGAGCGCGCGACGGGAGGCTGCCGTCGGCCGCCGTCCAGGAACGCCGCTGGAGAACGAGGGAGTGGTGACGGACCCGGGGCCGCCGGGTGACGCCCGCGGTCTCCGGTCCGGCCGGCACCCCGCGCCACACGTCCGGCACGGAGCGGGCGGTCGGCGAGAACAGGAGCAGGGTGCGGGGGATCTCGGGCAGGACCATGGGGACGAGGTAGCCGAGGTAGAGCGGAACGACTTCGCGGTCCAGGCGGCGCGAGCGCAGGACGAGCCGGTCGGTGTCCGGGTCGTGCACGGCGTGGAGGTCGTCCAGGTGGAGGCGGGCCTCTTCCGGGGCGGTGCTGTGCTCACCGGGGCAGACGATCTCGTAGTCCGTCAGCCGGCCGTGGAGGTTGAGGTTGGTGGTGGCGGCACCGGCGGTGATCTCGGCGAAGACCGCCCCCGGCGGAAGCAGTCCGCGCAGTTCCCCGCGCAGCGCGTCCGTCAGGCCGGTCACCTCGTCCGTGCCGTCGAAGCAGTGGGTGAAGCGGGTGAAGGGGAAGCACAGGCCGCCGAAGGAGTCGTTGAGCACGACCAGCGGATCACCGTCGCGGCGGGCGAGTTGGAGGAAGTGGCTGTGCGGCTGGAAACCGGGCGCGGCGCTGCCCAGTGCTTCGGCCACCTCGTTCACGGCGTCGTCGTCGAGGACGAACTCCTCCGCGTCGGGGTCCAGTTCGGCCCAGCTCGTGCGCATCCGGGCGGTCAGGGCCGCTCGTGCCCGGTCGACCGCGGCGATCTCCGGCATGCCGAGCCAGTTCTCCTCCGGGGCGTGGCTGCCGTCCGGGAGGCGGTCGTCCTTGGTCGCGGTGAACTGGAGGTACTGCCGGAAGATGTCCTCGTGGAAGTCGTGGACCAGCCGGAGCAGGTCCTCGCACCGCCCGCCACGTCCGAAGCGGGCGAGGAAGAAGCCTTTGAGGGTGAGCCGTTGGGGCAGGGCCACGTCGAAGGCGGGCAGCACACGGCCGACCGAGCGGAGTGGACGGGCGGCGAGCGCGGTCCACTCGGAGAGGCCGGCGGTGGTGGTGCCGGCCGACACGTCCTCGTAGACGAGGGTCTGCGGGAGTACGGGCCGTTCGGCGCCGAGGTCGGCCTGGAGGGCGAGGAGGTCGGCGCGGAGTTTTCTGAGCAGGGTGCGGCGGCCGGGGACGTCCGCCGCCGGGTACCTGGCGAGGACATCGGCGGGCCCGTCCAGGCGGGTCGCGAGCTGGTCGGCCCAAGGGCGTTCGAGTGCGCGCAGCGACCGCTGGACGGCGGCTGTCGGGTCGGGGTCGTGAACTGCCAGGGAGAGGGTGGGCAGTTGCAGCATGCCGAGGTCGAGCAGGGCCGTGAGATAGTGCCCGGCGGCCTCCTCGTCGGCGTCGGTGGTGGTGGTCAGCCAGCGGGCCAGGTCACTGTGGCGGAGGGCGCCGTCGTGGTCCCGCAGCAGGGCGAGCATCGCGTCCAGGGTGCCCCTGCGGCGGAGGAAGAGGAGCCGGTCCTGTGCGGCGTCGAAGCTGACCGGGGCGCTGTCGTCGCCCGCGGTGACGGCGCGCTGGACGTAGCGGATGCGGTCGTCGTCCAGTTTCCATCCGGAGGCGAGGGCCACGGGCAGGTCGGCGCGGCGCCGCGGGTCGGCGGCGACCAGCTCGGCGAGCCGGGTGAGCACGACCACGTTGAGCCGGCAGTGCCCGGTCCAGTCGTCGCCGACGCGGGTCGTGGCCGGTGTGCCGTCTTCGGCCGGCGTCTCGAAGCTGCCGAGGGCGACGCCGGTGAGAGTGCTGAAGGGGCTGGTCTTGCACGCGGTGCGGTAGACGTACGAGAGCAGGGAGCGTTCCATCTTCCGGGTCCGCTTGCCGGGGACCTGGGCCGGGTCGGCGGGGGCGGCGGCGAACGCGTCGAGCCGTTCCTCGAGCGTGGGCGAGGCGAGCAGCAGGCCTTGGCGCAGCCGGTCGTCCAGGGCCAGTTCGCGCAGGGCGCCGCGGGTGCGGGCGAGCCCGGCCGCGAGGACGGTCTCGCCCTCGGCGCGCAGCCGGTCCCAGTGGACGCGGGCGTCGAGCCAGGTCGTGAGGTCGGCCCCGGTGTCGCCGCCGATGTCGGCGGCGAGGGTGCGGGCCGCTTCGAGGTCGTTCGGCAGACGGTTGTTGAAGACGTTTCGGCGCAGCGCGAGCAGGCGGCGGCGCAGCGTCGCGTCCTCGGTGGCGCCGACCACGGCGGACAGCGGATCGCTGAGTGCGGCGCCGAGGGCGCCGAGGCGGTCCTCCTCTGCGGCGGCCCGGACGGCCCAGTCCGCCGCCTCGGGGGTGCGCAGGGCGACGACGGTGTCGACGGGCAGCCCCGCGACGCGCAGCATGAAGCGGCTGTGCAGGCCGGCGGAGCCGTCGGCGGTGGTGGTGTCCTGGGCCGGGCTGGTGGCGGTGGGGCTCACGCCCTCCCCCTTTCCTGTGGGGTGTGCTGCCGTCCGCGGGAGGGGCGCCGTGTCGACCGGCGGCCCACGGGCGGGACGGGGCTTCGGGTCACGGCGCGACGATGTCGTAGCGGTAGTCGGCGGAGCGGGGACGCTCATGGCCGATCATCATGATCAGGAGCGGGATCTCGCCCCGCTCGGCCAGCCCGAGTTCCTCCTCGAAGGAGACGCTGTCGAAGCCGAGGGCGACGCCGCAGCCGGTTCCGGCTGCGGCGGAGGCGGTGTAGACGGCCTGGGCGACGGCGCCGACGACGGCGTTGACCAGGCGGTAGCCACGGTCGCCGACGGCGTCCAGCACGGCGTGTGTGCGGGCCACCGGCACCAGGACGGCCGCGGCCTGCTCCACGTTGTAGTTGGCGAGGAAGTAGTTCTGCTGGAGAAAGGGGCCGTGGTCCCCCGTTCTCATCACGACCAGTTCACCGGTGTCCCGGTCGTACTCGTAGAGGCCGGGGGGCACGTCGCGGACATGGTTGACGAAGACGCACAGCCGGGCCAGGGGCGCGCCGCCGGGCGATTCGGTGTCGCTGTCCAGCGTGCCCGCGGCGACGGCGGCCCGCAGGGTGACCGACAGGCGTGCCGCGTCGAGCGGTTCGGCGGAGGTGAACCGGCCGAAGCTGCTGCGGCGTTCGCGTAGCGCCCGGCGCACGGTGGTCTCCAACGGCGGGGGCGCCGGCAGCGGCACCCGGTCGCCGGGACCGGTGGGCTCGGCGAGAGCGCCGTCCAAGACGCCGGGCGCGGGCCGGTCGTCGGCGCCGGCCAGTGTGGCGGCGTGGATGCGGCGCAGGGTCGGGAAGGCCAGCACCAGACGGGACTTCTCGTCGGGCAGCCGCCGCACGGAGGCGCCGGGTGCCGGCGGTGCGGGCGTCGCCGGTGCGGCGCCGGCCCAGCGCAGGGGTACGACGGCGAACACGCCGTCCTCTTCGGGGGTCAGCCCGAGCAGCCGGCCGAGCCGGGGCTCGTCGAACCACAGGGCGCTGCCGAGGTGGAGGCCGTGTGCGCGGGCCCACATGCGCCAGGTCTGCACGAGGGCACCGATGTCCATCGTCACGGCGTGGTAGCAGAAGCTGTTGTACTTGAAGGAGTTCTGCCAGAACGTGACGCCGAGGACGAGGAACTGGTCGGTCCCCGCGGCTTCTTCCAGGTCGCCGAGGGCCGCGCGGACCTCCGCGCTCACGTCGCCCGACAGGAGCCGGGTGACCCGGTGGTGCGGAGTGTCGTAGTAGTAGACGCCCGGTGTCAGGGGTCCGCTCGCTCCGCTGATCCAGTGGACCCCGATGGGGTAGAGGCCTCCGCCGGAGGCGGTCCCCCGGGACCAGTTGGCGTGCGAGTAGAACGGCAGGGAGCCCAGGTCGGTGTTGGCCTGGACGGCGAGGCGGCGCCCGGTCAGACCGTAGGAGTCCCGGAGCATCGCTCCGAGCAGCGGCAGTGTGAACGCTCCGGTTCCGCTCGGGCCGAACAGGCCCTGGCCGAGGGTCGCGTCCTCGGCGCAGCCGCCGTCCGGCAGGGGTACGGACGGCGCGCCGGGGAAGAACTTCCCCTTGCGCGGACGGTCGGACCAGTCCGGGACGAAGTCGGCGGGCTCCATGGGGACCCGGCCCCGCCGCATCACCGCGGTCGCGTACTCATGGGCGTATCCCACGGTCACTCCCTCTTCTGCTCGTTCTCGCATGGGGTGGCCGCCAGGGGCTGAGGTTCCCGGCGGCGGATGGCAGGTGGTGCGGATGGCAGGTGGTGCGGATGTCAGGGGAAGGGGTGGGGGGCGGGGTTGAGGTCGTCCGGTGCCAGGTCGCCGACGCGGAGTCCGGCCTCGCGCAGCGCGGTGCGGACCCTCGGCATCAGGGGGCCGCGCTGCCGGCTCCAGCCGAAGTCGATCGGGATCAGACCGGGCACCAGGACCTTGACCGTGTGGAAGCCGAGGGCCCGTTGTTCGGCGGCGGTCTGGTCGACCACGACCACGTCGAATCCCCGTGCCGTCACGGCGCCGACGCACGCCTCCACGTCCTCCCGCAGGTCGGCGGAGGCGGCAGGAGTGCCGGGCGCGGTGACCAGTGAGGACAACGGCACCCGGTCCGACTCGTCGCGGCCGCGCAGCAGGAAGTCGGTGTACCGGCCCATCTCGGGCAGTCCGTACAGGAGCGGGTGGTCGTGCAGCACGCGCACCTCGCCGAAGTCGTTCGCCATGCGGCGCAGTCGGCGTTCCTCGCGGGCGGTGCGGCGGCGGAGGTTGACGGAGTCGGTGGCGATCTCGCAGAGTCCGCCGGCGAGCGCGTCCTCCGGGTCGAGGGAGGCGCCGGCGCCGAAGCAGAGCAGTCCGGGTCCGCCGTCGACGCGTTCGGCGACCGCGGTCACCACCGGCACCGGGAAGGTGACGCGGGTGTCGAAGAACCGTGCGCGGTAGCCGTACATCGCCAGCCGGTCGACCATGGCACGGGTCGCGGGCCGGGTGCTGCTCGACGGGTCGATCTCGGGCAGCCGGGCCCGGCCGAACCAGGCCAGCAGGAACGCGTCGCGCTCGACGGTCTCCATCAGTCCGTGGTAGACGGCCTCGGTGGGACTGCCCCCGGAGGCACAGCCGTTGGAGCTCTCCTGGACGAAGCGCCGCCGCACGCCGCCCGGTGCGTGGTAGTAGGCCGTGATCTCCGGTACCAGGACCGGCCGGTCGTCACGCAGCGACCAGCCCCACACCCACCGCACGGGGCGGTCCGTGGCGAAGCGCGGCGCGTCCGGTTCGGCGGCGTGGAAGGCGTCGGAGTACAGGCCGGTGACGCGCGGGTCGACCGCCGTGTCACCCAGGTCGTCGTACGCGGCGGTCACCACGGTCCGCTTGGCGCGGGCGCGCATCCCGGCGTACCGCTCGAGACCCTCCAGGAGCCCCACCCGCACGCTCGCACCGTAGGTCCCGGTGTGGCCGCCCCAGTAGCACTCGCGCAGGTAGTCGCCCGAGCGGGTGGTGAACGCGCCGACCGTGGAAGAGGTCGAGGCGGACGTCAGGTCTGGGACGACGGACGGGCCGAGCATGCCCGTGACGGGGTTGGCGAACGCCTCCACCACCAGGTCGTAGGCGTGCAGGGGGCGCAGCCGGAAGCCACCCGGTGCGTGCTTGGGGCTGGGGTCGAGTGTGATCCTGGCGGCCTCGGGGGTGTCGTCGGTGCGCGACCCGCAGGACGGGCACTCACCGTCCGGCACCAGCGGAAAGCGGGCGACGCGCAGCGTCTCCAGGTCCAGCAGCCAGACCCACGGATGGCGGGCGGGGCGCGGTTGCCCGGCCGCCGCCGCGACGAGGGCGGACAGGGCGTCCACCACGAAGTCGGCCCGCCACGGCGGGGCGCCGGTGGCCCTGGTGTCCTCGCCGCGCTCGACGGCGTCCCGCAGGTGCCCGGCCCGTACCGACTGCCAGCGGCGGGCCAGACATTTCGGACAGCCGGGGGCGCCGTCCACGGCCGGCGGACCGATCACGGCATGGTGTCCGTACAGCCCGACGGGTACGGCCCCGGGGGCGAGATCCGACGGCTGGTCGTCCAGTTCGTCACGCCGGCCGAGGGGGGTCACCAGGGCCGACGGTGTGCCGGGGTGGCGTCGGGCACGTTCCGCGAGCGCCGTGGTGAGTGCGGCGCACACCTCGTCCCACGGTCCGGCGGGCAGCGGTTCCCGTGGTGCGGCCCGGTCGCGCGGCGCGGCCACGGTCACGGTCTCAGTCGGCACAGGGCGCTCCGCGGGTCAGCAGGACGCGCACCGCGTGAAGGTGACCGGCCGCGAGGTCGGGGGCGGGAATCGGCACCGCGAAGGCGTCCCGGCCGGCGGCGGCGAGGCCGTCGAGGACGGCGGCCCAGGTGGTGCCGGTGTCGGGAAGGGGTACGACCGTGTCGGCGACGAGGGTGGAGGCGTCGAGGTCGGCCCACAGCGGGTCACCGGTGTCGGGTTCGTCGGCGGCGTCGCGTAGTTGCTCGGCGCCGAGCAGGTCGCGCAGCGCCGCCCGTACGGCGTCGCGGTGCCGCAGGCCGCTGCCGGTCGCCCAGCGCACCGCGCCGGTCTCCGCGTCGGTGAGGCGGGCCAGGGCGACGGGCAGCAGACCGCCGCCCGCGGCGGTGAGGTCGAGGATCTCCACGGTGGCGCCGAGGTTCTCCGCCGAGCGCAGCAGGAAGAGCGCCTCCGGACCTCCGGCGTCGACGAGGGAGGAGTGGTCCACCAGTTGCACCGGGGCGTTGCGGCGGACGGCGCCGCGCAGGCCGTCGAGGGCGAGCGCGGTCCCCAGGGCGCGGGTGAGCGCGGCCCGCGGACCGCCGGCGGCGCCGGTGCCCGCCGAGGTCCGTTCGAAGAGTCCCCGGTCGTTCCAGCCGCCCAGGGTGCGGACGGCGCCCGACGGCACCAGCACGGTCCGCCCGTCGGTCAGGGAGACGGCCTCGCTCCAGTGGGCGACCCGGTCACTCGGGACGTCGAGACCGCTGGAGACCGTCAGTGCGGCCGGCGTGACGCGCGTCCACTTGCCGGTTGCCGCCCGCAGGTCCTGGGCGTCGAGGATCCGGGGCGGCACCACGTGTTCCGCGTAGACCTCCGCGGCACGGAACAGCGCGGTGAGGCGCGCACCGGCCACAGTGTGGACGTCGGCGGCGGAGATCCGGCGCGTCCGGCCGGGCGCGACGCCCAGGAGGACGGTGCTGACCTTGAGCGGGGTCTGCTCCCAGTCCTCGTCGGCGAACGCGGTGAAGACGCCGGCCCGTTCGTGGACGAGGACGTCCCGCTGCTCCAGTGCCGTGAGCAGGGCCTTGGCGGCATCCTCGTCGGCGGCTCCGTCGGCGGGCGGCGCGGCGGGCTCGTCGTCCGGGTGGGGCGTACGCAGCAACTCGCCCGGGAGAGCGGCGGGTTCGGCCACGCCGGTGTCCGCGGCGGGGACGGTGACCTGCTCGGCTACGGCGACGCCCCCGGCCATGTCGGAGTTCCCGTGCCCGTGGGAGGTCTCGATCACGGCAGAGGCCTCGGCCCCACCGGAGGTCTCGATCACGGCGGAGACCTCGGCCCCACCGGAGGTCTCGGCGGCGCCCGTGTGCTCGATCCGTGCGATGTCCTGGATCCCCCCGGCTTCCTCGGCCATGCCCGTTTCCCCGGTCGCGCAGTACGGGCAGCGGGGGTGCGGAAGCAACGGCTCGGTCAGCACGTCGAGGGAGTCGAGGTCCTGGACGACGATCTGGTTGCGGGTCTCGGCGGGCAGCGCCCCGGTGACGAGGCGGAACACCTCGAAGGCGAGCAGGTTGCCGAGCATGCCCGCGAGTGGGCCGGCGAGGTCGGGCGAGACTGTGCCCAGTGGCGCGGCGGGGCCGACCGAGGCCCACAGTTCCGCGCTGTCGGCGGCGTCGGCGCCCGCGCCGAGCCGCAGTGCGGCGCAGCACCAGCAGCCGGGAGTCCCCGCGGTCATCACCGGACCGACGACGGCCCGGTTGCCGAACGTCCAGGCGCCGAGCAGGCGGCGGCCCGCGGGTACGCCCTCGCCGAGCAGCCGGAGCAGCTGACGGCGCCCGGCCGCGCCGGTGACCAGGACGGTGTCCCAGCCGTCGAGATCCGACCAGCCGTAAGTGCCCTCGGCAGAACGGGCGTTGACAGTGGCCGGATCCCCTTCGAGCGATGCGGCGGGGGCGGGCAGGCGTTCCAGGCGGGGTGCGCAGCCCGCATCGGTGAGGGCCGCGGCCTCGGCGTCGAGGTCGTCGGTCCCCTCGACGCCATGGAGTTCGTGGGACAGCACGTCGTTCGGCAGGGCCGGTTCGGTGACGGCCACGGCGGCGCAGCCGTTGCGGAGCAGGCCGAGCGCCGCCCACCGGGCCACGGCGTCGTCGCCCAGGACCGCGACCGGGGTGGAACGGAAGCGCAGGAACCGGCCAGGTGCGTCGTTCGCGTAGTGGTCGAGGTAGTCGAGCTGATGGGAGAAACGTTTCACCACCTGTGCCGACAAAGCGTCCGCGGGCGGTGTGAGCCCGGCGTCCCGGGCGAAACCACGCGCGTAGAGTGCGCGCACGAGTTGGACCACCATGTCGCGCTGCTTGTCCCCCAGGCCGGCGCACAGCTCCTCGACCCGGCGCTCGCCGTCGAGATGGGGCACGATCAGTGCGGCGAAGCGGTACGCGGACTGGGTGACGACGTTGAACCCGCCGTGGGCGTTGTGGAAGAGCACCCCGGACGGGGTCCGGGTGAACAGGACGTCCCTGCGGATGCGGGGCCGCGACTGAGCGATCTCCTCGTGGGACGCGGGAACGTGGGCCATGGGGTGCGTAAACCTCCGAAGTGCGGGGGGGGACGGTCAGCCGGTGGTCGGCGGGGGGAAATCCGTCGGACCGGGTGAGGCGGCGGTCGGGAGACTGGTGCCGGCCGCTTGGACGAAGAGCCGAAGCAGGTCGTGGACGCGGTACCGGCCGGACGGATCCTCTTCCAGCAGCCCGGCGTTGACGAGGGCGCGCAGGACCAGGGTGCCCGGGGCCGGGAGTGAGCCCCGCCCGAGACCGTACGGCGCCCCGGCGGGCGGGGGCGGAACACCGGCATTGGTCAACTCGGGTCGCGCGCCGGTCGGTTCGCCGCGCAGGACGGCGCCGTGCAGCTCGCGCAGTGCCGGGCCCGGTTCCACACCCAGCTCCGACGTGAGGTGCGCGTGGATCCTGCGGTACTCGGTGAGTGCCTCGGCGCGTCGCCCGGAGCGGTACAGGGCATCGATGAGCAGGGCGGACAGCCCCTCATGGCCGGGATCGGCCCGGACCGCCTCGCGGGCGTCGGCGACCATCTCCCGGTGTCGCCCCAGGCTCAGTTCACCGTCGAAGACGCGCTCGACCGCGAGGAGCCGCTCCTCGACGAGGCGGGGCACGAGGTCACGATGGAGCTCGTCGGAGTGGACGTTGCCGAGGACCGGGCCCTTCCAGAGACGCAGCGCGGTACGGGCGAGACGCAGCGCGGACTCGGGGTCCTCGCTGGCGGCGGCCCGTCGCACCAACTCGCGGAACTGGAGCAGGTCGAGGGTGTCGGCGTCGGCGTGGAGACGGTAGCCGCCGGGGACGGCCTCGATCGCGTGGTCGGCCACGCCGTACTTCGCGAAGAGCCGGCGCAGCCGCAGTACGCAGGTGTGCAGCGCCGATCGGCCACCGGCCGGTGGCCGGGTTCCCCAGACCACACGCTGAAGCAGGTCGGCGGAGACGACGGCGCCAGGGTGCAGAAGGAGCGCGGCGAGCAGCGCACTGGGTTTGGAGGGTTGCAGCACGACCGTCTCGTGGCCGTCGGTGATGGCCAGCAGACCAAGCACCAGGAAGCGGGGCCGGTTGTCGGCTCCTGCCGCGGCGGCAGTACGTTCAGCGAGGGCGCCGTCGGGCGCGGGGGCACCGGTCTTCACCACAGCCTTTCGCATCGCACGGTGGGTGGGGTGGTCCACCAAAGGCATGACAGGGCAGCCCACTTGACCGCGCCGGGGGTGTGTGGCGGGTACAAGTTCGTTGCCGAGAGGGGAACTTAGATTCGATCAGGACACCGCGTCCAGTGGTTGGCATGAAACATCTGGTGACGCGTGCGGCCGCCGGGACTCCGGACGCTCGGGTGCGGGGGTGTGGTTTTGGCGGGTGGCCTGCCAGGGCATACGCTCCGGGAGGAGTGCGGGGGGACCTCCGTGCGCCGCACTCAGGGGAGGATTCATGCCGTGGTGGGCGCTGATTCCGGTCGTCTCGATGATCACCGGACCCGTCGCTCTGTACCTCATGACCCGACGCAAGCGTCGGCCCGAGGTCGCCGATGAGCGCTACGAGGAGCTCTCGCGGAAGTACACCGCCCTGCTGGAGGACTCCACGTCGGGCGAGCTGCCCAACGGCCGGGCCCGCTACCCGGATACGCGCTGAGAGGCACTTGGTCCCGTTGTCCGACCAGGTGGCGAAGCCCCAGGTCGGCGCCCCCACTCCCCCGCCTCCCTCGTGAAGCGGTGATCGGCCGCCGCTTCCGGGTGCCGCCATGTCCGGGTGTCCGCACGTGCCGCGTCTCCGTCGCCCTGCCGGGTGATCGGCGGAGGATCAGAGGCAGGCGTGCGGGCCGCGCAGCAGGCCGTCCGTGTCGGGTCGGCCGGGTGCCGGCCCGGCGGCGGAAAGCGCTGCCGCACATGAGGGGCGACAGTACGTGAAACCCGTCAAACTAGGACAAACGGGTGAATTGCATCTCTTATCGAGTGGCCATACCGTGGAATCATGGCTATCGCAACCACGAGTCCTGTGACGGGTGAGGTACTCAGGCGGTTCGACGAGCTGACTCCCGAAGAACTGGAGGACAAGCTCGCACGGGCGGTGGCAGCGGCCGCCACGTACCGGCTGACCAGCGTCGAGGAGCGGGCGGGGTGGCTGCAGCACGCGGCCGACCGCCTGGAGAAGGAGGTCGAGAGCGTCAGCGAGATGATCACCACGGAGATGGGCAAGACCTTCCGGGCGGCGGAGCAGGAAGTGGTCAAGTGCGTGCACGGGCTGCGGTTCTACGCCACCGAGGGCCCCGCGTTCCTGCGCGACCTGGACGGTGACGCCGAGCGCGTGGGCGCCAAGCGCGCGTTCGTGACGTATCAGCCGATCGGTGTGGTGCTCGCGGTGATGCCGTGGAACCTGCCGCTGTGGCAGGCCATGCGGTTCGCCGCGCCCGCCCTGATGGCGGGGAACGTGGGTCTGCTCAAGCACGCCTCGAACGTGCCGCAGTGCGCCCTGTTCCTGGAGGAGCTCTTCCGTGACGCGGGCTTCCCGGACGACGCGTTCCAGACCCTGCTGATCTCCTCCGGAAGGGTGGAACAGGTGCTGCGCGACCCGCGGGTGGCTGCGGCGACACTGACGGGCAGTGAGCCGGCCGGGCGGTCGGTGGCCACCATCGCGGGCGACGAGATCAAGAAGGTGGTCCTCGAACTCGGCGGGTCGGACCCGTTCATCGTCATGCCCTCCACGAACCTGGAGCGGGCCACCGATGTCGCGGTCAAGGCGCGGTGCCTGAACAACGGGCAGTCCTGCATCAACGGCAAGCGGTTCTTCGTGCACCAGGACATCGGTGACGCGTTCATCGAGATGTTCGTGGCGAAGATGGGCGCGCTGGTGGTCGGCGACCCGATGGACAAGGGCACCGATGTCGGTCCGCTGGCCACCGAGTCCGGCAGGCGGGATGTCGAGTCGTACGTCGACGACGCCGTCGAGAAGGGCGCGACGGTGCTGCTGGGCGGCCGACGCCCGGACGGGCCGGGCTGGTTCTACCCGCCCACCGTGCTGACAGGCATCACGCCGGAGATGCGGATGTACCACGAGGAGGTCTTCGGCCCCGTCGCGCAGGTGTGGACGGTGCCTTCCCTGGAGGAGGCCCTGCGCGAGGCCAACGGGCACCCCTACGGCCTCGGTTCGAACCTGTGGAGCGAGGACGAGGCCGAACGCGAACTGTTCGTCCGCGACGTGCAGTCGGGCATGGCCTTCATCAACGGCAACACGACCAGTTATCCCGAGATTCCCTTCGGCGGGGTGAAGCGCAGCGGTTACGGGCGCGAACTGTCGGACCTGGGCATGCGGGAGTTCATGAACGCCAAGACCGTCTGGGTCGGCCAGGACGCCTGACCCCGGGGCCCGTGCGGCAGCCGGCGGTACCGGCATGCGCGTCGACCGTCGCGGCGCGGGGTCCGTCGACCGTATGGAGGCGCGACGATGAGCGGAGCCCACCGGACCCCGTCGGACGGGACGGGAAGCCCCATGGTCGCCGTGCTCGGCACGGGCACCATGGGGGATGCCATGGCACGCAACATCGCGGCGGCGGGCCTGCGGCTGCGTGTGTGGAACCGCAACCGTGCCGACGCCGAACCGCTGGCCGACGCGGGCGCCACGGTGTGTGACTCGCCGGCCGAGGCCTGCCGCGGCGCCGATGTCGTGCTGACGGCGCTCGCGAACGAGAAGGTGGTCGCCGACGTGATGGACCGGGCTCGCGACGGCCTGACGGACCGCACGGTGTGGGTGCAGATGTGCACGGTCTCTCCGGACGGGGGCCGCCGTCTCGCGGATCAGGCGACCGGCCTGAACGTCGGGTACGTGGAGGCCCCCGTACTGGGCACCAAGGAACCTGCCGTGGCCGGCACCCTGACCATCCTGGCCGCCTCCCCGCAGCGGGAGGCACGCGAGGAAGTGCGCCCGGTCCTGGAGGCGGTGGGCTCACGCACGGTGTGGCTCGACCAGGTCGGGCAGCCGAGCAGTCTCAAACTCGCCTACAACGCCTGGGTCCTGACCACTGTCGAGGGGATCGCGGAGTCCCTCACCCTCGCCGGCGCCCTGGGGGTCGACCCCCGCCTGGTCATCGACGTCATCGACGGCAGCGGCCTCAACAGCCCCTATGTCCAGAGCAAGGGCCCCAAGATGATCGACGACGACCTCGACACCCCTTCCTTCCCCCTCGAAGCGGCGGCCAAGGACGCCGGCCTGATCACGGACACCGCCCGCGCCGCCGGTCTGCACCTCGGCATCGCGGAGGTGGTACGCGAACGTCTCGACCGCGCGGCCGACGACGGACTCGGCCGCGCGGACGTCGCCGCGACCTACCGCATGTCCCGGCGGGCCAGGCCACATCCTTGACCGGACCGTCCTTACGGGAACGGGGGGAGAGACGGGCGACGGACGATCCCCCGTTCCGGTCCCCACTCCCTGGCATCGTGCGGCGGCGCGGGCACGCGGGCGTCGACCGAGGTCCGTCGCGGTTGCCCGGAGCCTCCGCTCCGCGGCTCGACCAGGGGCTCGCCGTGACGGCGCCTACGTACCCCTGGACGCCAGCGCCTCCACGCCCGCCCGCAAGAAGGTCATGACCGCGACGATGTCGTCGCGTGTCGGCGTGGGTCCCAGGGAGGAGCACAGGGCTGCCGCGGCCGCGGCTGCCATGCGGGCGTCCCGCTCGTCGGGAGGCGCGTCCATGTCCTCGACGAGGCGACGCGCTCCGTTCTCGACGATCTCGGCCATACGCGCCTTGTGGGGAGCCTGCAGTTGGGGGTTGAGGGCGAGCATGCGCTCGGTGCGTGCGCCGAGTTCCCGGGGATGGTCCAGTTCGCCGTACAGCCAGTGCTCAACGGCGTCGATGATGCTCCAGCCCGGTTCACGCTCGGCGATGGCGGCGTGGAGTCGGGCTTCGAGCTCGTCGAGGTGTGCCAGGGCGAGATCGAGTTTGGCGGGGAAGTACAGGGTGACCGTGCGCCGGGAGACCTCGGCTCTCTCGGCGATGTCGGTGATCGTGGCCGGCTCGTAGCCACGCTCGGCGAAGAGCTCGTGGGCGGCACGCAGGATCGCCTCGCGCTTCTTGTCCTTGTTCCGCTGTCTCAGACCGCCCGTCTCCATGGCGCCGACTCTACCACCCGGGCAATTTTACACTCGGTGTAATAACGTTTAAGGTGCGGGGCACGCGGGGCCTACGGGGAGTCGGGCTGTCGTGGTCCGGCAGCTGTCCGCCGACCGCGATCCGCAGTCCTCCCCCGTCGACCTCGACAGTGACGTCCCGGAGGAGTGGGCATGAATCGACCGCTGGCCGGCAAGGTCGCCGTTGTCACAGGCGCGAGCCGGGGGGTGGGCAAGGGAATCGCGCTCGAGCTGGGCGCCGCCGGCGCGACGGTCTACGTGACCGGTCGCAGCGACGCGGCGGGGCGCCTTCCCGGCACGGTGGACGAGACCGCCGAGGCGGTGACCGCGTTGGGCGGCAAGGGAACAGCCGTCGTCTGCGACCACCGCGGTGACGAGCAGGTGGCGGCCGTCTTCGAGCGCGTACGCCAGGAGTCCGGGCGGTTGGACCTGCTGGTGAACAACGTCTTCTCGGCACCGGACCTCGGTGCGTGGCTCGGCATGCCTTTCTGGGAACTGCCCCTCGCCGCGTGGGATCAGGTGCTGGACATCGGCACACGGTCGCACTACGTCGCGAGCGTCTACGCGGCTCCGCTGCTGTTCGCCGCGGAGAGGGGGCTGATCGTCAACATCTCGTCGGCGGGCGCACGCCAGTACTCCCACAACACCCCTTATGGCGTGGGCAAGGCCGCGCTCGACAAGATGACGGCCGACATGGCCGTGGAACTGGGTCCGCGGAACGTCTGCGTCGTCTCCGTGTGGCCGGGTCTCGTACGCACCGAGTTGGTGGACGCGGCCGCGCGGACGACGGGACACGGCCGCTCCGAGATCGAACTCCCCGGCGAGGGCAGGTTCGACGTCGGCTCGGCGGAGTCGCCGCGTTTCGTCGGGCGGGGCGTCGCGGCGCTGGCGGCCGACCCGGCGGTACGGGACCGCTCGGGAACCGCGGTGTCCACGAGCGATCTCGCACACCACTACGGCTTCACGGACGTCGACGGCACGATGCCGGCCGCGGTGAACTGAAGCAGCCTCATCGCGATCACCCTGTGTCGGTGAGTGGCGGGGCGAAGGTGCGGGACCGTGGCCGTGGGGGGGGGGGGGCCCCCCCCCCACCCCAACCAGCCCACACACCACCCCCCCCCCGGGCAGCGCCGGGGGGAGAGGAAAAACGACAACCACCACCAAACACGCAAGACGAGGTAGGTG
>NZ_JBHWEL010000018.1:49335-65524 GCF_042734135.1 Streptomyces sp. NPDC059668
TGTTTTTTTTTTTTTTGTGTGTGTTGGTTTTTTGTTTTGTTTTTTATCACCGGGGGGGGGGTGGTGTTGGGTGGTCTCGTGGGGCTGCCCCCCCCCCCCCCCCCCCCCCCCGGACCGCTGTCCGAGCCGCCCCCGGGCTTCGGTCAGGCGAGGTCGTCGTCGTCGATCCAGTTGCCGTGGAAGCCGAACGGCACACGGCTGGGCAGGTGCACCCTGGCGACCGGAGCGGCGTCGAGGTCGGCGGCGTCGAGGACGACCAGTTCGGCACGGCCGACGTTGGCGTCGTGGACGACCGAGAGGATCCAGCCGTCGTCCTCGCCCGCGGCGTCCGGGCGCGGTACGAACGCCGGCTCCATCGTGACCCGGCCGGGACCGTAGTCGTGCACGCTGGTGTTTCCGGTGCGGGTGTCGACCTTGACCAGCGGGCCGGTGCCGAAGCCGTCGGTGGGGTCGCGCTCGACGTCATCGGTGATCATCAGGCCGTGGGTGCTGAACCCGGCGCACCATCCATAGCGGTGCGCGCGACCGGTCAGCGCCGGGTCGATGCGCGGGAACTCGACGCGGTACTCGCTGATCACCTCCTCACCGACGGTTCCCAGGGCCGAGTTGACGGTCCAGCGCACCAGCGTCGGCTCGGAGTCGCTGGGCCCCCAGACGTCGCGGACGAACATGCGGTCGTACCGGATGACGTCCATCGTCAGCGAGCCGTCGGCGTTGTCGAAGGCGTTGAGGACGTGGAAGACGAAGCAGCGGGGCGCCTCGATCCACCGCACTTGTCCGGCCGTCCCGCCGATCGGCAGAATCCCGATCCGCGCCGCGTGGCGGTCGTCCCAGGTGAGCGGCAGCCGGGTCATGGGCCCGCCGGCCTGCGCAAGACGCTTGGCGGCGGCCAGGGTGACCGGGAGGTCGAGCACGACGACGCGGGTTTCCGTGAGCGCCATGTCGTGGACCATCGGGCCGTCGTCGACGTCGATGTCACTGCTGTGCCTGGCCGTGCCGTCGGCTCCGAGCACCACGTAACGAAGGGTGCTGTGACGCGGGTTGTAGGTGATGGCATGCATGTCACCGGTGGCCGGGTCCACCTTCGGATGGGCCGTGAAGCCGCGGCTGAGCGCGCCGTCGCAGTCCCAGACCGCCATACGGGCGAGGTCGGGGCTGATCTCCACCGGCGGCCTGCCGGCCTCGATGAGCGTGAGGATGCGGCCCGCGTGGCTGAGGACGTTGGTGTTCGGTGCGCCCTGCTCGCTCTCGATGAAGCGGCTGCGGTACCACTCGGCCCTGCCTTCACGTAGCCGGATGCCGTGCACCATTCCGGCCCCGTTGAACCAATGGTGGGTGGCCGGGTCGACGTCGCCGCGCGGGTTCGGTCCGATCCGCAGGTAGCGGCCGTTCAGCTCGCGCGGCAGTTCACCGGTGACGGGCAGCGAGGAGGTGCTCATCTCCTCGGCGAGAGGGGCGTAGTTGCCCGCGACGAGGTACCGGTTGGTGAAAGTTTCACTGGTCACGTTGATTCCCTTCGACCGTGCACCGCTACGGTACGGTCAGGACGTTCCAGCCTGGAATATCGAGACTCAGAACATCTGAACCAGGAGACAGCGATGCCGACCGCACTTCCGATGAGCGCGTACGTCGTGCTCGGCCTGCTGGATCGGCACGACGGCGCGACTCCCTACCAGCTCGACCAGCGCATTCGCGAGAGCATCGGGTACTTCTGGTCCTTCCCCCGCTCGCAGCTCTACGAGGAGGCCGGGCGACTGGTCCGGCGTGGCCTGGTCGTGGAACACCAGGAGCAAGGCGGCCGCCGTCGCCGTACGTTGTCACTCACCGACGAAGGACGGCGCGAGCTGCGCCAGTGGCTCACCACCCCTGCGCAGGCGGTGACCGAGATCCACGACGAGGGTTTGCTGCGCCTGTATTTCCAGTCTCCGGACCTCGCGGACACCGACGGCGACAGCGACGCCGACAGCACGGTGAGCCGGCTCGCCGCGGAGCAGATCCGAGCCCACGAGGCCCGGCTGGCGGAATACGAGCGGCTGGTGGCCTCCGGGCGGCTCGGGGCCGGGTCGCCCCAGCGTGCCACGCTGGAGGTGGGACTGCGGTTCGAGCAGATGATCATCGGCTTCTGGCGGGAGATGGCCTCGGCCTCGACGCATCCGTCAGCACCGGAACGATGACGCGAGGGCGCGGCCCCCGGGTTCCGTCGTCCACCGGCTCTTGCCAGGCTTCTCCCCATACGGCCGGGACGCCCTGCACACGGCGCTCGGCCGAATCCCCCGAATCCCCCGGCTCACCCTGTTGGCCCGGCTCGTTCGGATCGCCCGGCTCGTTCGCTGATCGCGAGCCGGGCCCGTTCTCCGGCTACTTGGAAAGCCCTTGGTCGAGCCGCCCCGTGTGTGGGCTCTGGGCAGTGGTACCGCTGCGGCTGCGGGCATTCCGTGGCACTGCCGGTTCCCGGGCGCTCCAGCTGGCGAGCAGTTTCCACGCGTCCTGTGAGGCCTGGTCCTGGGCCGGGAGGTACAGGAACAGGGTCTGATCGTTCTCTCCCGGCATCGTGAAGGCCTGGTAGTCGACGGTCAGGTCGCCGACGACGGGATGACGGTGGCGCTTGTGACCGTGGGTGCGGTCGAAGACCTTGTGGTCGGCCCACCAGCGGCGGAAGTGCTGGCTCTTCATCGCCAGCTCGCCCACCAGCTCCGCGGTCCGGGTGTCCTCGGGATGGCGGCCGGCGTCCAGCCGCAGGATGGCGGTCATCTCGGCGGCGACCTGCTCCCAGTCCGGGTACAGGGAGTGGGCGGCCTCGTCGAGCAGGATCCAGCGGGTGAGGTTGCGCTCCCGGGCGGGCAGCGCGTCGAAGTCGGTGATCAGCGCGCGGGCCAGGTGATTGCTGGCCAGGACGTCGGTGCGGCGGCCCAGGACGAAGCCTGCCTGGTCGGTGAAGGAGTCCAGGAACCGGCGCACCGTGGGCCGGACGCGCTGCACGGTGGGCGCGGAGCGGCGGCCCGTGCCGGGCTTGGGCCCGACGAGGTCGAACAGGTGGGTGCGTTCGGCCGCGTCCAGCCGCAGCGCGGCGGCCACCGCGTCCAGCACTCCGGTGGAGGGGCTGATCTGGCGTCCCTGTTCCAGACGCGTGTAGTAGTCGGTGCTCACTCCGGCGAGCTGGGCGACCTCCTCGCGGCGCAGGCCCGGCACCCGCCGATAGGCCCCGCGCTCCGGAAGCCCGGCCGACTCGGGGGCGATGCGGGCGCGCGAACGGCGCAGGAATTCGCTGAGCTCGACGTTTCTGGCCATGCCTCCATTTTCTCTCGCGATGCCGCGCGGTCGACCGGGAAGGGTAGGTCGCCGAGTCCTACGCAACGGATTCCCTGGCAGGTCAGGGCGGGGAAGCGACCTCCGCGGGGCGGACACCGCGTGGTGTTCTGGATTGCGGAGGCCCACCGGACACGGGCCAGGTCTCGTGACCGGCCCGGTTCCCGGTCTCCTCCTTGTACCGATCCACAGGTGGCATCCCACCGAGAGAGAAAGCGAGGGCCGACATGGCCAGGATTCTGATGGTGCTGTCAGGCGTCGACCACTGGACACTGACCGACGCGGGCAAGCACCCCAGCGGTTACTGGGCCGAGGAGTTCGTGGTCCCGCACCGCATCCTGACCGGGGCCGGGTTCACCGTCGACATCGCCGCCCCCGTGGGCGGCAAGCCGGTCGCCGACCCTGTGAGTCTCCGGCCGGAAGTCGCCGGCCCCGAGGCCGAGGCCTTCGCCGCCTACATCGACGCGGCGGCCGAAGCGCTCACCCACCCCACGGCGCTGTCCGACGTCGACACGGCCGACTACGACGCGATCTTCCTGCCCGGCGGGCACGGCCCGATGGAGGACCTGGCCCACGACCCCGACCTCGGCCGCATCCTGGTCGAGGCCGACGCCGCCGGCAAGATCATCGCGCCGGTGTGCCACGGCCCGGCCGCGCTGCTGTCGGCGAACCTGCCGGGCGGCCGCTGGCTCTTCGCCGGACGCACCCTGACCGTGTTCACCAACGAGGAGGAGCGGCTCAACGGCACCGCCGACCGGGCCCCCTGGCTGGTCGAGACCGTGCTCGCGGCGCGCGGAGCGGTCGTCCGGTCCGCGAACGCCTGGGAAGCGAACATCGTCGTCGACGGCAACCTCTACTCCGGCCAGAACCCCGCCTCCAGCAAGCCGCTGGCCGAAAGCCTCGTCGCAGCGCTCACCGAGCGCTGACCCCGGCGGACCGCCGATCCGGCGTGCCCGGCGTTCTCGGGGCGCCGGACCCGTCGCAAGCAGGGGCGTTCTCGGAGCGCCGGAACCGTCGCAAGCTGGGGCGCCGACAGGGCCCCTCGGCAGATCATCCCTGCCGCTCGACCACCGACCGTTCGGACCTCACCAGCCAGGAAAGTCCTGATATGACCACCACCACAACCGCCTTCGCCGCGCGCACCCCGACGTCTCCGCTGGAGCGCACCTCCATCGAGCGCCGCGCCGTCGGTGAGTTCGACGTGCTGATCGACATTAAGTACGCCGGCATCTGCCACTCCGACATACACCAGGCCCGTGCGGGCTGGGGCGAGGCGATCTTCCCGATGGTCCCCGGTCACGAGATCGCGGGTGTCGTCACCGAAGTCGGCCCGGGCGTCACCAGGTTCCGGGCCGGCGACCGGGTGGGCGTCGGCTGCATGGTCGACTCCTGCCGCACCTGTGCCCACTGCGAGGCGGGCCAGGAGCAGTACTGCACGGGGGACGGCGGAAAGACCGAGACGTACAACGACACCGGCAAGGACGGCCGGCCCACCTACGGGGGCTACTCCCAGGTGATCGTCGTCGACGAGAACTACGTGGTGCGCATCCCCGACGGCCTCTCCCTGGACGTCGCCGCGCCCCTTCTCTGCGCCGGCATCACCACCTACTCCCCGCTTCGTCACTGGGGCGCCGGGCCCGGCCGGAAGGTGGCGGTCCTCGGCATGGGCGGCCTCGGCCACATGGCTGTCAAGATCGCCCACGCTCTGGGAGCCGAGGTCACGGTCCTCTCGCAGTCCCTGCGCAAGAAGGACGACGGGCTGAGGATGGGCGCCGACCACTACCGCGCCACAAGTGACCCGAAGACCTTCGAAGAGCTGGCGGGCACCTTCGATCTCATCCTCTCCACCGTCGCGGTCCCGCTCGACTACAGCGCCTACATGGGGCTGCTGAAGACCGACGGCGCCCTGGTGAACGTCGGCCTTCCCGAGGAACCGATCTCCCTCGACCTCTTCGACGTCGTCACCGGCCGCAAGAGCATCGCCGGATCCAACATCGGCGGCATCGCGGAGACCCAGGAAATGCTGGACTTCTGCGCCGGGCACGGCCTCGGAGCGGAGATCGAACTGATCCGCGCCGACCAGATCGACGAAGCGTACGAGCGCGTCCTCCAGAGCGACGTCCGCTATCGCTTCGTGATCGACACGGCCACGATCTGACCGCCCGGGCCCACGTGTCGGCGCTGTCGACGGTGACTGAGGGGGCGCCGTCGGCAGCGTGCCACGCCGCGGACGGCGCCGCACGAGCGCGGTCCGGCAAGGGGCCCGCGCGGCAATGACGGGGTACCGGCGCCGCCACGCCAGCCGTCGAAGGGGCGAGTCGACGGCGAGGCACGCACCGCAGCGGCTCACCACCGAGGGCAGGCCCACGACAGCCGCCACCCACAGCGGTCACGTGATCGAGGAGAGCACACCCATGCACACCACCCGACGGCAGCCCTCGAACGGCGTCCCCACCCACCGGCAGCACGCGGACGGCGTCCCCACCCCCCGGGACAGATGGCTCGTGGGTCTGCGCCTCCAGACTCCGCAGACCGCGCACACCCCGCAGACCGCTGCGACCTGGCACTACTACGTCATCGACGAGACCACGGAGCCGGTCGACGCGGTAGCCACCGCGATCCGGCGGGCCACGACACCGCACTCGCCCACCCCGGACAGAGCCGTGCGGATCGCCGACCTCGAAATCCGGCGCCTGCGCCGCGGTCTCCTGGGCGAGATGTCTCTCGACCCGGGCACTCGCCTGGATGTCGATCACCTACCCCCTGTAGGGGACCTGTAGGGCATCCCTGGCGCCGGATCCACGAGGGCGCTCCCGGCAGCGCGCCCGTGAAGGGAACCCCGGGAGGGAACGCGGGAAGGGAACCTGGGGGAAGGCGGGGAAGGGCAACCCGGGGAGATCGCGTCGCGTTCGGCGGCCTACGGCTCCCGGCACCGGACCGGCTCGCGACCGGGCAAGCTCGCGACCGAGCCGTGTCCACCCGTGCCTTTGCCTCTCGTGTCGAACGGCCACGGGACCACGCGAGTCGGCGAGGATTCGAGGGGTGGTGGCAGGTCGGTGACGCCGCCGCGCGCCAGTGACGCGTGGCCGCCCCCGAAGCGATGTGGCCACCGCAAGCCACGACCATCGACCCCGTGACCACGAGGAGTGCGAACCCGTGAGCGACGCCCCCGCGAACATCTGGCCGCTGGACGACGCACGACCAGGCGAAGTCGTCGTGATCGCACGCTGGAGCCCAGGGCCCGGCGAGAACGGGACGATCGCAGCCCTGCTCCCCGGGCTGGTCCGGGAATCCCGCGCCGAGCCCGGCTGCCTCGGCTACCAGATCTACCGCCCCGACGGCGCCGCCGACAGCGACCTGGTACTCGTCGAGCGCTATGCCGACCAGGCGGCGCTGGACGCGCACCGCGACAGCGCCCACTTCCGGACTCTCGTCCTGGAGCGCATCGTTCCCCTGCTCGCGGACCGCCATGCGGTCGTCACAACCGTGCGGTGACGCTCACGGCACGGTGACGGCGCCCAGGCCCGCCAGCGGCGCTGACGCTTCCCTGCACGGTGCGTGTCGGCTCGACTTCGCACCTCCCCTTGGCGGCATCCGAGCCGCTTCGCGCCGACTACGGGACCGAACCGTCTCCGAGGCCCAGAGACCGAAGTCGGCCTTCCGGACTGCCGTAGCACCGTGCGACTCCACTCCCCGGGACGGAAGAACCGCCCGAACTGCCTCGGTCAAGTCCGGCGCGGGTCGACGGCCCGTTTCCCCACGTGCCGCTACGCGTGCGGCAGGCCCCCGTCGCCGTCGACGGGGGCCTGCCGGGTGGAGCGTCGGCCCGGCTATGTCAGGGAGCCGGCTGCCCGATGGCCAGCCTCGTCACGCTCCCGCATGCCTGGCGCCGGCTTCAGCCGCGGTGGTACTGGACGGGGGTGGAGACCTGGCCGCCCAGTGCCGTGGCCGCATGACGGGCCCAGTACGGGTCCCGCAGCAGTTCGCGGCCGAGGAGAACGGCGTCGGCCCTGCCCGAGGCGAGGATGGCCTGAGCCTGGGCGGGCTCGGTGATCATGCCGACCGCGGCCACGGGCAGATCGGCCCCCTCCCGGACGCGCTGGGCGTAGGGCACCTGGTAGTCGGGTCCCACGGGGATCTTCGCGTCCGGCACGTTGCCGCCGGTGGACACGTCCAGGAGGTCGACGCCGCGGGCGCGAAGTTCCTTGGCGAGCCTCACGGTCTCCTCCGCGGTCCACCCGTCGCGGGCGTCGTCGTTCTCCCGCAGCCAGTCCGTGGCCGAGACGCGGAAGAAGAGCGGCAGGTCAGCGGGCCACACGGCGCGGACGGCGTCGACGACCTCCAGGGCGAAGCGGGTACGGCCGGCGAAGTCGCCACCGTAGGCGTCGGTGCGGTGGTTGCTGTGCGGGGAGAGGAACTGATGGATCAGGTAGCCGTGCGCCCCGTGGATCTCGGCGACCTCGAACCCGGCGTCGAGGGCCCGGCGGGCAGCGTCGGCGAACTCCGCCACGATCCCCCCGATCTCCTCGGGCGAAAGCTCCTCGGGGGCGGTCGACGCGGGCCCGAAGGGGACGGCACTCGGGCCGACCGGGGTCCAGCCGTGCTGGGCGTCGGGGGCGATCGGAGCGCCGCGGTCGACCCAGGTCCGCTCGGTGGAGGCCTTGCGGCCCGCGTGCGCGAGTTGGATGCCGGGCACGGTGCCCTGGGACTTCAGGAAGGCGGTGATCCGCCGGAAGGCCTCCACCTGGGTGTCGTTCCAGATGCCCAGGTCGTACGGGCTGATCCGGCCCTCGGGACTGACGGCGGTGGCCTCGGTGATGATCAGCCCGGTGCCGCCGGTGGCCCGCGCCGCCAGGTGCGCGAAGTGCCAGTCGTTCGGAACGCCCGCCTGATCGCCGTCCGGCGCGGCGCTGTACTGGCACATCGCCGCCATCCAGATCCGGTTCGGAATGGTCAGCGACCGAAGGGTGATGGGCTCGAAGAGCGTGCTCACGAAGATGTCTCCTAGATGCGTGAACAGGTGCGGGCGAAAGGCACGAAGGCAGGAAACCTCCGGTTCATCCTGGTGGTGAATATATTTGCAAACGCCGTATAGCAGCGTGCGCATTCCCTGGCACGGGAAGATGTCGACGCTCACACGAGGACCAGCGCGGAGAGCGCCGCGCTGAGAGCGCCGCGCGCAGCGCGAGCAGGCCGGTGTCGACGTTCCCGGTCGTCGCGTGGACGGTCACCGGACAGGGCAGGCTTCGCCGGAGTCACGCCGGGATGAAGCTTGGCCACCAGGGTGGAACGTTCGCCGGGCACGACGGGGCGGGGTAGGAATCCGGCATGCCGAGCCAGGTGACGAGGACCCAGGCGAACCACAGGTTGAGGACGAGCCCTGCGGCCAGGGCTGTCCCGCGATGACGTTTCGCGAGGGTGCGGTGCAGGAGCACCCACGGAACCGCAGCGGCGACCCATATGGGAGGCACGAGAAACAGCAACGTCAAGCTGTTGGCCGCTGCGTCGACGCCGATGTCGCAGGCAGCCCATGCCCTTCCGATGGCAGCCATGGTTCCCACCGCGGTCAGCCCACCGAAGAGCACCCCGAAGCCGGCTCCGCTGAACCAGCGGGTCTCAGGACCCGACGGCTCCGCTCCCAAGATCTCCCCCGCCTCGCCGAAGATGCGCGGAGAGTACCAAGCTTCTGACGGAGCCCGCTGGGGCCCTGGCCTGCTCTGACACCGGTCAGTCGTGGCTGCGGGCGAGCGGGACGAAGGCGTCGTGGAGTTCGGTGCGGCGCTCCCAGCGGACGGCCAGGCGCTTGAAGTGCTGGAGTGGGCGAAAGACTGCTCGACGACGTAGCGGAGCTTGCCCAGCCGGCGGTGGGCGGCCCTCGACCCCTACCGTTCCGGCCGATGCCGTGTCCCGCCCCGGTCCGGCCGGGCTCGGCCCGGCCATGCTCAGTCGAAGACGATGACCTGGCGGCCGACGACCTCACCCCGGCCCAGGGCCTCCAGATTTTCGTTGATGTCCTCGAGCCCGACTTTGGTCACGTTGTGCTTGACCAGGCCGGCTTCGGCGAGGGAGAGCACCTCGACGAGGTCCAAGTGGTTGCCCCAGAAGGAACCGAGGTACGACAACTCCATCCCCACAAAGGGGAACTGATTGTGATGGACCTGCTGACCCATCAGGCCGACGGCCGCCAGTGCGCCCTCGGGACCCAAGAGGTCGAACCCCATCGAGATGGACGCCTCGCTGCCGACACAGTCCAGGATGGCGTTAAGGGTCCTGCGGCCGGTCAGCCCTTCCAGCTCGTCCTGGATGGCCTCGGTGGACTTGTCGCGCACGTTGATCCCGTAGTCCGCGCCGTTCTCCTTCGCCACGTCCAGTTTGCTGTCGGTGCGGGCCAGGGCCACCACGGTCGCTCCGCTGCCGAGCAGCTTGGCGTACTGCACGGCGTAGCTCCCCAGACCACCGATGCCCGTGACCGCGACGGTCCGGCCGGGTCCGAGCTTGCCCGCATCCCGGAGCTTCCTCATCCCGCGGTACGGGGTCATGCCCGCGTCGGTCATCGGGGCGAGGAGTTCGGGCGTCTTCGCGGCCTCCTCCGAGACCGGAATGGCATGGCGGTACTCCACGGTCATGTACTCGGCGAAGCCTCCGGGAGGGCCGAAGCCGACCCACCTGCCGTTGCCGCTGCACAGGTGCTCGTTGCCTTCGCGGCACTGGCGGCATGTGCCGTCCCCCCAGCTGGGGTTGACCACGACCATGTCGCCTTCCGTGTAGCCGGCCGTCTTCGGTACGGCGCTGCCCAGTCCGGCCACTCGGCCGGTGACCTCGTGGCCGGGGATGTAGGGGAGGTCCACGGGGAACGGGCCTTTGAAGTAGCCGTCGAGCAGTTGGTAGTCGCTTCGGCACATACCGGTCGCGGCGACCTTGAGGAGGATCTCGTCCGGGGCGGGTTCGGGCACGGGAACCTCTTCGATGCGGAGGGGTTCGTTGTATGCGTGCATCCGGGCTGCTCGCATCTGCATGGGGGTGCCTCGCTTTCGCTGACAAGCAGCGGCACGGGCCGGTGCAGCGTGACGGGATTCGGATGCCGTCGCCGGCCACCGCGGCCGCCGCTCCGCTTCGGATATCACCAGGGTCCTGCCTCCGCCGGTGCCACGCATCCGGGAGCCCACGGGGACGATGGCCACGACGTAGCCAGGGGCACGACGCAGGAACCGCAAGCTGAAGCGGCCGGAAGAGCCAGGGTGGTCGCCTGGCCACGAACCGATGGAATCTCCTTGCCACGTCGAGATCTCCTGTTACGGGGAGCTGGTTCCCAGTCCGTTCCAGGTCAACGGCCGGGCAGGGGTGGGCACGGACTGTGTGCTGTACTCGGTCGCGCGGTGGCCCGGTTCCCCGTCGCGGCCTACCGTTGTTACTGGGGAGTGCCACGCCGGATACGTGGTTTCATGGCGCCACAAGCGCTGCGGAGGCGGGCCGGTGCGGCCCTGTTCATCCTCCGCCGCCTTGGGCCGGGGTGCCGGATCCTCGTCCGCTGCGGGGGCGAGCGCCGGTCGGCCCTGAGAGCGATTTGCACGATCGGACCCGAATTTGCCGTAGCGGGTGGCCCACTCGGTGCAGCGGGACGGGGAGCCCCTGCGTCGCGCCCGGGGACCGGGACAGGAACGCCGATCAGTGGCCGCGGATGCGAGGGAATGCCATGATCAAACCGTATGGTCCGTACGATTTCATGCCGCCGATCAGGACCTTCTCGCTGACCTCACAGTCCGTGGCCGACGGCGAGCCCCTGGCCCGCGAGCAGGTCAGCGGCATCCTGGGAGCGGGCGGACTGGACATCTCACCGCAGCTGAGCTGGTCCGGCTTCCCGGAGGAGACGCGCAGCTTCACCGTCGCGATGTTCGACCCCGACGTGCCCACGGCCTCGGGCTTCTGGCACTGGGCCGCGGCCAATCTCCCGGCAACCGTGACCGACCTTCCGGCCGGAGCCGGAGACGGGAGCGATCTGCCCGGCGGCGCGGTGACGCTGGCCAACGACGCCGGCTACAGAAGGTATCTGGGTCCAGCGACACCGCCGGGCAACGGCCCGGACCGCTACTTCCTCGTCGTCCACGCCGTCGACGTGGACGAACTGGACGTGTCCGAGGCCACGACCCCCGCCCTCATGGAGTTCCTCCTGTTCACCCACGCCCTCGCTCGGGCCACCTTGCACGGCACCTACGAGCGGTGAGCGACCGGGCGGACACACGACGCGACGTGACCGGACGACCCCGTAGACCGGAAGCCGGCGTCGGTTTCGCCGAAAAGGCCAAGCGGCTGCTGGAGGACGAGTTGAAGGAGCCGTCCACCGAGTACTCACGGGGTCCGGTCTCGGGAGCCCTGCACGCTCTCGGACCGCGACCTTCGCACGGGGCAGAACCCCGCCTCCTCAGGGCCTCTCGTCAACGTGCCGCTCGCCGCCCTCCCCTGACCGAAGTCAGGATCAGGGGAGTTCAACCACGCTCCATCGGAGGTAAGCCATGACCCAGGTCGTCGCCGGCCCCAGGATCACCGGAGTCCACCATCTCTCCTTCACCGTCTCCAATCTGGAAGACAGCCTGGACTGGTACCAGCGCCTGTTCAACGCCGAACGCGTGGACTACAAGTTCGACCACCTCTACCGCGAAGAGACGGGCTACGGGGTCCTGTTGATCACCCCCGACTCCGGTGTCGTGATCGGACTGCACAAGAACACGGGCAACCAGCACGAGGGATTCCTCGAATCCCGGACCGGCCTGGACCACATCTCCTTCCAGGTCGGCTCGCGCGCCGACCTGGAGTCCTGGATGGCCTGGCTCGACGAGCTGGGGATCGCGCACACGCCCGTCAGGGACGAGACCGAGCCCTTCGCCTACTCCACCGTCGTGTTCCGTGACCCCGACAACGTTCAACTCGAGTTCCTCGCGCTGGGCTGACAAAGGCAACCGGAGCACTCCGCCAGTCACGGAACACAGCCAGGGACGGCGAGTTGGACGCGTGGGCTCGACCGTACCGCCCTGCTGGATGACCGGCCGGCCGTGGTGGTGTGGGCCGACCGCCCGCAGCCCAGGGGCGACGGCTACACCTGGGCCATGCCTCCGTCCACGAACAGTTCGGCGCCGGTGATGAAGCTGGAGGCGTCGCTGGACAGGAACACGGCGGCCTTGCCGATCTCCCGCACGTCCGCGATCCGCCCGGTCGGGTTGTCCTGGCCCATCGACTTGACCCCGGCGTCCACCTTGTCGGGGCCCTGCGCCATCGCCAGGGCGCGCCGCAGGGATCGGGTGTCCACCGCGCCGGGGCTGAGGACGTTCATCCGGATGCCTGTCCCCTTGATGTCCTGGATCCAGGCGCGGACGAAGCCGCGGACGGCGGCCTTGGAACCGCCGTACAGGCCCATGCCCTGCGGGACATGAAGGGAGCCCGTCGACCCGATGATGACGATCGTGCCGCCGCTCGGGAGGAGCGGGACGGCGGGCTGCACGGTGAACAGGACGCCCTTGGCGTTGACGTCGAAGGTCCGGTCGAACTGCTCCTCGGTGATCGATCCGAGAGGGGCGTGCGCTCCGAGGCCGGCGTTGGCGACGACGGCGTCGAGGCGTCCGTACCGGTCGATGACGTGCGCGTACATCGCCTCCATGTCGGCGAGCTTGGTGACGTCCGCGACGAATCCCGAGGCGTTCGGCCCGACAGCGGCCACCGCCTGGTCCAGCGCCGCCCGCTGGAGGTCGGTGATGACTACTTTGGCGCCGTGGTCCGCGAACTCCTGGGCGATGCCCAGGCCGACGCCGGACGCGCCGCCGGTGACGACGGCGATCTTTCCTTCGAGCGCGAGGCTCATTCGTTCTCCCGAAGCATTCAGGTGCGGCATGGACCGGCCCGGCGCGCGGGCGGGTGCCTGGACAAGGGGGCCCGCCTCGGTTCGAGGGCAGGCGAAGAGCCGTGGGTACGGCGTGCCCCGTACAGTGGAACCGGAGGCGCCGCCACTTTTGCGAGCGTAAGCGGAGACGCCCCCACTTAGCAACTGTGCCCGTCGTGGGCGTGAGGAGAGCTCAGATGGCCAGGGACACCGGGCGACCACTGAGGGCTGACGCCCAGCGGAACCGAGAGAAGATCCTGTCCGCGGCGGTGCGGGTGTTCGCGGAGCAGGGCCTGAACGCGCACCTCGAACGCATCGCCAAGGAGGCGGAGGTCGGCTCCGGCACCCTCTACCGCAACTTCCCGACCCGGGAGGTGCTGATCGAGGCGGCCTACCGCAGCGAACTGGCGCGGCTGTGCGACGCCGGCCCTGAACTCCTGGCGACACTGCCCCCGCACGAAGCGCTGCGCGCCTGGATGGGCCGCTTCATCGACTACGCGACGGCCAAGTTCGGCATGGCCGAAGCCCTCCGCAGCGTCACGGAAACGGGTGTCAACCCCTACGCCCAGAGCCACGACATGATCCTGGAAGCCCTGACCGCGCTCCTCGACGCCGCCACCGCCGCCGGCACCGTCCGGTCCGACATCGGCCCGGCCGACATGTTCGCCGCCCTCACCGGCATCGCCCTCACCTCGGCGAAGCCCGAACAACGCGAGCAGGCCGAACGGCTCCTCGACCTCACCATGGACGGACTGAGCACCGACCGGCACTGATGCCCACGGACGTGCCACGCAGTCCGTAGCCGTCCAAGTCGCCTTCCTGTGGCGGAAGATGTGCGCCGAAGACCGGTCCGCCCACGCTGCCGACGTCAGCCGTCGTGACCAGGACCGGGGCGCATGGGGAACGTGGTGCCTGCCGCAAAAACGGTTGACGCCCGTCGGCGCGCGCCGGTCGGATGAAGCGCCATGAACACAGCGCACATGCATCCCGGTACGCATCCCATCGACGACGACCTCGTGCGACGCCTGATCGCCGGGCAGTTCCCGCGGTGGGCGGAACTGCCGGTGGAGCGGTTTCCGTCCGGCGGCACCGTCAACGCCATGTACAGGCTGGGCGACGACATGGCCGTACGGCTCCCTCTGGTGAAGGGCGGGGCCAACGACGTGGCACTGGAACGGACTTGGCTGCCCCGGCTCGCGCCTCACCTTCCCATGCCCGTCCCCGAGGTCCTCGGGGACGGGCAGCCCGCCGAGGGGTATCCGTGGCCGTGGTCGGTGTACCGGTGGCTCACGGGGGAGAATCCCGAGGCGGGGGTACTGAGTCAACCCACCCTGCTGGCCGAGGATTTGGCCGGGTTTGTGCTGGCGATGCGGAGCATCACCCTGCCGGGTGCGCCACGGGCCCATCGCGGCGGTCCGGTCACCTCCCTCGACGCGGAGACCCGGGCAGCGATCGAGGAGCTGCGTGCGATCCCGCAGGAGGACGTCGACTGCGACGCCGCCGCCGCTGTCTGGGAGGAGACGCTGCGGGCTCCGGGCTGGGACGGGCCGCCGGTGTGGCTGCATGCGGACCTGATGCCGGGCAACCTGCTGGTGGACGGCGGCAGGCTGACCGCGGTGATCGACTTCGGGTGCCTGGGTGTGGGCGATCCGGCGTGCGATCTGTTCCCGGCGTGGAATCTGCTGCCGGCCGGTGCGCGGGAGGTCTTTCGCGGCCTACTGGGCGTGGACGACGCGACCTGGATCCGCGGGCGCGGACGGACGCTCTCGCAGGCGCTGATCGCACTGCCGTACTACCGGAGGACGAATCCGGCGATGGCACACAACGCTCGTCACGTGATCCGGACGGTGCTCGGCGAAGGCCGAACGATGAGCAGGGTCCGAACGTGACCGACGCGTCTATTTTCCGGGAGTGCGGCACGGGCGTTGTGGCCCCAGGTGCTGATGCGGTGGCATGACGCTACCGTCGTGTGGAGAGCCAGGGGCGTGTCGTCGGCCGGCAGCGCGTTTCGATTTCGACGCGCTTGCCCGCCGTTCCTGTTCATGGATGCGCTCCCTCCGGTGAAACGAGGAGGATTCCGATGGCGTCCGTTACACGACCGCGGTATCTCCCGATGACTCTGGCGGCGGCCACGATCGCCGTCACCGGCATGGTCGCCGCGGTCCCGCCAGGCGACGCCGCGAAGGCTGGAACAGCCGACGGACAAGCGAAGCCCACCGTCGTCCTCGTCCATGGGGCGTGGGCGGACACGTCGAGCTGGAACGGCGAGGTCAGTCTCCTGCGCAAGGCGGGTTACACGGTGCGTGCCATCGGCAACCCGCTGCAGAACCTGACCACCGACGCGCAGACGGTGAAGGACTTCCTCAAGAGCATCAAGGGCCCGATCGTCCTGGCGGGACACTCCTACGGCGGTTCGGTCATCACGAACGCCGCGCAAGGGGTCAGCAACGTCAAGGCCCTCGTCTACGTCGACGCGGCAGCGCCGGCGGTCGGGGAGACCACCGGGCAGCTCAGCGGTCCGACGTCCGTGCTGACGAAGAGGCCGCCGTCCGATCTGTACGACGCCGTGCCGTACGCGAACGCGCCCTCCAAGGCGTCGGCGTTGTACCTCAAGGAGAACGTCTTCGTCACGAAGTTCGCGAGCAGCGTGCCGCATGAACAGGCCGTGAACCTCTGGGCCACCCAGCGCGCCGCCACCACCGTGGCCTTCCAGACCCCGTCCAAGTACGCGGCGTGGAAGACGATCCCCTCATGGTACTTCATCAGCAGCGGGGACCAGATCATCACGCCGGACTCGGAGAAGAAGATGGCGCGCCGCGCCAACTCGAAGGTCACGATCTACAAGGGTGGTTCGCATCTGACCCTGGTGTCGGACCCCGCCGCGGTCACGAAGGTGATCAAGTCGGCGATCTCGTCCGTGAAGTGAGGTAGCGCGAGAAGCGGGCCGAGGGGGGGGGGGCGCGGGGGGGGGGGGCAGGGGACCCCCGACCACAGAGCGGGGGGGCGCGCCCCGAC
>NZ_JBHWEL010000018.1:65534-132220 GCF_042734135.1 Streptomyces sp. NPDC059668
GTCGCCGGGGCCGTTGGGGGGCCCCGCGGGTGATTGGCGGGGGGCCCCCGAATCGCTACGCCGGGGCCGGCCCACAACTCGGGAAACCGACTCACTGGCTCGGGCGTGGACGACGCGACCTTCCACAGCCGCTTTCCCATCCATGGTGGCCGCACTGGCCGTGCTGGCCGTGCTGGCCGTGCTGGCCGTGCTGGCCGTGCTGGCCGTGCTGGCCGTGCTGGCCGTGCTGGCCGAGGGTGTCTCGCCGCTCGACACCGCGTGTCACCCGCTCAGGCGCCGAGGGAGCCCGCTCCGCGCTCAATGCGGCCGGTCGCGCCCCCTCCGCGGTCACGGGCTGGGCGGCGAGCACTCGATGTCGGCGACCGTCGTGGCCGCCGAGGGCGTCCGGCCTGGTGTGGAGGCGGTGCGCTCGTCGAGCCCACGGGCGGCGTGGATCCGCAGCAGTCCTTCGATGCCGCGCAGCAGGGTCTCGCCGGCCGGGACCGGATCGCCGAGGTAGCCGGCGCTCATCGCGCCGTCGCGGAGCATGACGAAGTGCCGCCCGGCATGATCGGCCTGCTCGGTCGCGATGTCGGCGAACAATTCGGTGACCGTCCGCAGGAACCACTCGCGGTGTTGCACGACGGCACGGTGGACCGGGTGGTCGGGATCGGGGAATTCCGCTGCCGCGTTGAGGAAGGCGCATCCGCGGTAGCCGGGCGAGCGGATCTGCTCGACCAGGGACGCGCCGATGCCCCGCAGGATGCCGTCGGCCGGCACGTCCGCGGCCATCAGGGAGCCGATCTGGGTGCGAACCGCCTGGTCGACGCTTCCGATGTAGGCGACGGCAAGGTCTTCTTTGCTGGGGAAGTGACGGTAGAAAGTGGCGTTGGTGATCTTCGACTCGGCGACCAGGCGGTCGACGCCCACCGTGTGGATCCCCTCCGCGTAGAAGAGCTGCCCGGCGGTCCTCAGAAGCCGCTCCCGGGCCTCGGAGACTCTCCTGCCGGTGCCTGTGCCGGCTTCCGTCCGTGTCATACCCCCCATGGTAGCGGGTAGAACGCTCTCTCTTGTTTTCAGGAAACGGATGTGTCAGGCTCCAAACAAGAGAGATCGTTCTCTCTGTCTCACTCTCACTTGGAGAACCCCATGGCATCCGCCGCCACCGCCGAGCACGTCGACGCCACGCCCGCCCTGCGTCGGCTGTACGTCACTCGCTTCTTCTTCGCCGCCGCGTGGGCGGCGCTCCTGCTGGTGTCCGGCTCCGAACTCACCACCGGGGCCAAGGTGTTGCTGTTTCTCTATCCCGCCTTCGACGTGGTCGCGGCTGTCGTCGACCTCAGGTCGGCGGGCGCTGCCGGACCGGTCAAGGGCCTGTACGCCAACATGGCCATCAGCGCGGTCGCCGCCGTCGGCGTCGCGGTCGCCAGCACCTCGGGCGTCGCCGACGTGCTGCGCGTCTGGGGCGTGTGGGCCGTCGTCTCCGGCCTGGTCCAGCTCCTCGTAGGCATCGCGCGACGGCCGATGGGCGGCCAGTGGGCCATGATCGTCAGCGGTGGCATCTCGGTGCTGGCCGGCGCCTCCTTCATCCGAGGCGCCTCACAGGACGACCCCTCACTGACCACGCTCGCCGGCTACGCCACACTCGGAGGGATCTTCTTCCTCGTCTCGGCGTTCCGCCTGCCGCGTTCGCCTCGCAGGGGCTGACCGGTGGCGACCGGGGATCCCGGCAGCCGGACGTGACGCGCGGGTCGGGACGTGTCCCAAAGGGTCGGTGCTACGGCCACGGTGATGGCGTACCACCGGCCACACCGCGCACCCGGCGTGGTGGGCCGGCACCGCGAATGGCGATGGTGCCGACGCCATGACCGAGGACGGTCTCACGGCACAGGCGCCCCGACCCGACGTGATACTCGCCCAGCGCGTCCTGCCCCGTCCCGCCGGCTACATAGGCACCCGGTCCGGGCCGCCCCTGTCGGCCGCGGACAGTCTGCATGTCACCGTCCACGCCCGCAGGGATCGGGCTCTCCAGCCGCCGCACTCGGGCCGTCGAGTCGTGTGCCCAGGGCGGCCGGACCGCGGTCGTGGACTTCGCGGAGTCGGCGATGAGCGGTCGAGAAGATGGTGAACCACACCGAGGTGACCGTTCCGGTCGGCGTTCCGGTCGGCGTCGTGGGGTCAGGATCTCCTGCCCCCACGGCCGCGGGCCCCTGGGAAGGCGCGCGCGCCGCGTTCCGCGGACTGAGCGCTTGCCCGTCCGGCACGTCAGCGCACACCGGCCGCCTTCATCACCTTCAACGCGCTGGTCAGTAGGGCCGCCCAGGTCTCGGGCGAGACGCGGGCGGGCGGGGTGAAGCCCTGAACGCGCTGGTGGGCGACGGTCTGCGGCTCGGTGTACTTGAGGATCCCGTCGGCGCCGTGGCGGCGGCCGAGTCCGGAGTCGCCCATGCCTCCCATGGGCGCGTCGATGCTTCCCCACGCGGCGGCGAACGCCTCGTTGACGTTGACGGTGCCGGCGTGGACACGGGCGGCAACGGCCCGGCCGCGGGCGCCGTTGCCGGTCCAGACGCTGGCGTTGAGGCCGTACGGCGTGGCGTTGGCCCGCGCGACCGCTTCGTCGACGGTGCGGAAGGGGTAGACCGAGACGACGGGACCGAAGGTTTCGTGGTCGTGGAGCGTCATGTCGGGTGTGACGTCGGTGAGGATGGTCGGCTCGTAGAAGAGTGGGCCCAGATCCGGCCGTGCTCGGCCGCCGGTCACGACGGTCGCGCCCTTGGCGACGGCGTCGTCGACGTGCGCGGTGACGGTCTCCAACTGGGAGGGGTTGGTGAGGCTGCCGACGTCGACGCTGTAGTCGTAGGCGGCGCCGATCTTGAGCTGCTTCGTGCGGGCGGTGAACGCGGCGACGAACTGGTCGCGGATGGACTCGGCGACGTAGAGACGCTCGATGGAGACACACAGTTGTCCGGCCGAGGGAAAGCACGCGGCGACGGCGCCGTCGGCGGCTTTGCCGATGTCCGCGTCGTCGAGGACGATCATGGCGTTCTTGCCGCCGAGTTCCAGGGACGCGCCGATGAGGCGCTGTCCGGCGTCCCGGGCGATCCGGCGTCCGCTGGCGGTGGAGCCGGTGAACATCATGTAGTCGGCGTTGTCCATCAAGGCGTCGCCGAGGGAACTGCCCCGGCCCACCACCATCTGCCACACACCGGCCGGCAGACCGGCCTCGTGCATCAGGTCGAGCGCCCACAGCGCGGTGAGAGCGGTCTGGGTGTCGGGCTTCTGCACGACGGCGTTGCCCGCCAGGAGCGCGGGGACGGCGTCGCCTGCGGCCATGCTGAGCGGGTAGTTCCACGGCGAGATCACCGTGACGACACCCTTGGGATGACGGAGTTCGGTGGTGTGGGTCAGCACCGGGATCGCGCCACGGCGTCGCCTGGGCTCCAGGTACCTGTCGGCATTGCGCGCGTAGTAGCGGGAGGTGATCGCGATGTCGGTCACCTCGAGGAACGCGTCGCGACGCGTCTTGCCGCTTTCGGCCTGCATCAGGTCCAGTGCCTCGTCCTGGCGGGCGAGCACAAGGTCGTGGAACCGGAGCAGGATCTTCTTGCGCTGACGCAACGGGAGGGCGGCCCAGAGTTTCTGGGCGATCCGGGCGCGCGCGAAGGCATCCTCGACGTCGCCGGGTGACGAGACCGGCAGGTCGGCCAGCGGCAGGCCCGTATAGGGGGCGGTGGTCGTGGTCCGGGCGGCGTCGGGGGCGGCGGCGACGCGCTGTGCGAGGTGCTCGATGCGGGCCGGCGAAAGCGACGGAGGCAGGCCGGCGCCACGGGAGTTCGTGGGGCGGATCGCGTGTTCGGTGACCATGACAGGCTCCCCTGCTACTTGTTCCGGCTCGGGACGGAGGTGGGTACCGGCATGTGCAGCGCGAGCTGGCCCTGTGTCATGACGTCGAGCTGAAGGGTTCGTATCGGCCTGAGCGAGCGCAGGTCGTCCGCCATGCGGCCCTCGCCGACCTGGAGCTGGATGCCGCGTGGCAGACGCGTCGTACCGGCCGACAGCACGTTGGTCTGGCTCAGCGTCGAGTGCCACGCGCTGCCGATGGAGGTGTAGGAGGTGAGCGAACCGACGCGCTCGCCGCTTCGGTACGCCGTCTGCTCGGGCGTGGCCGCCTGGAGGGACAGGTCGGTCCCGCCTGCGTCGTTGGCGACCCGCGCCTCGGTCCGCTGGGGGTCGATGTCGACGTCGAGGGCGGTGACCCACTTGGGGAAGCCGTAGCCGTCGTGGCCGCGCACCTGGGCGATCTCCGTGCTCACCGGGAGGGACAGCACGTAGGAGTCGAGGTGCTCGTTCTTCAGGCCAGCGACGAGGTCGAAGAGGCCGAGCCTGCCGTGCCGGGCGGGCTTGACGGCGATGCCGACGGCGGCCTCGGTGTAGAAGTCGATGTCGCACACGTCGTAGCGGAAGAACATCACCGACACGAGACCGACGCCCGGGGCGATCTCCAGCGGCGCCAGTTCCTCGGGCAGGCGCGAACGGATGGCGCGGGAGGGGGCGAGCATGGTGAGCCGCGCGGTCGATACGGCGTAGTAGAAGTTCGGCGTGAGGGTGCTGCCGATCGGTGAATCGACCTTGGCCTTGGGGAGCCGGCGGAAGAAGTCCACACCGCTGACGCGGGGGTCCCGGGCGACTTCGTCCAGGTCGGTGTCCATCCGGTACCGGTCGTACAGGCCGCCCTTGGGGACGGTGACCGTGCGGCCGCCCAGGTCCACCTTGACCGTGTCCTTCTGCGTGGGTGTTGGCATGACGTGCTTCCTCACCTCGATGTTTACGGTGCACACATGACCCTAACGCTCGATGTATGCACCGTCAACACTGCCTTCGGACGCCTCGTGTGACGTGTGCCGCGCACACCACGAAGGTCCGGGCCCGCAAGCGCAACGGCGCCTTGGGGCCCGGACCTTGGGTGGCTGAGTCAGTCGTGCAGCGCCGTCCTGAGCGCGTCGACGGCAAGCTTGCGGGCGACGTTCGCGGCGCGGGTGTCGCGCAGGCTGTCCAGGAGCAGGAAGTCGTGGACCATGCCGGCCACCCGGACCGAGGTGACGTCCACGCCGGCCTCACGCAGTTTGTTCGCGTACTGCTCGCCCTCGTCGCGCAGCACGTCGGCCTCGTCGGTGATGACCAGCGTCGTGGGCAGCCCCCGCAGCTGCTCCAGGGAGGCCCGCAGCGGGGAGGCGTACACCTCCGTGCGCTGCGCGTCGTCGCTGGTGTAGGCGTCCCAGAACCACTTCATTCCGTCGCGGGTCAGGTAGTAGCCCTCGGCGAACTGCAGATAGGACGGGGTGTCGAAGTCGGCGTTGGCCACCGGGTAGAGCAGCACCTGTGCCTTGAGGTCGATACCGTCGCGCTCCTTGTTCATCAGCGCGAACACCGCTGCCATGCAGCCGCCGACCGACTCGCCGGCGACCGCGATCCGCGAGGTGTCCAGGCCGTGCTCGGCGCCGTGCTCCAGGACCCATCGGCCCACGGCGTAGTTCTGCTCGACCTGGGTCGGGTACTTGGCTTCCGGCGCCCGGTCGTAGACGGGGAACACTCCCGCGGCGCCCGCGCCGACGGCGAGTTCACGGAAGAGGCGGTCGTGCGTCTTGTCGTCACCGAAGACCCAGCCGGCGCCGTGGATGTAGAACACCACCGGCAGCGGTCCGCTCACGCCCTTGGGCCGGATGACGCGCGTGCGTACGGTGCCCCACTGCCCGGCGTCGACGTCGACCCATTCCTCGTCGACGTCCGGTCGGGGCACGCTCGCATCGCTCTGCAGACCGAGAAGGATGTCCCGGCCTTTCTCCGCTGGCGCCTCGTAGATGCGCGGGTGCGGGTCGGTGGCCTCGGCGAGCTCCTTCGCGGCGGGCTCGAGGTAGGGGGTGATCGGCGGCGGAAGCTCGGTCATGTTCGCTCCAAGTCACGAGCACACGAAAGGTGCTCTGATCAGCGCCTTGTCCGGCCGCGGTCTCCTGGCGCGCCTCGGCGCGGGCCTGAACGTCTCCCTTCATCGTTCGCGCGCGGATCATGGGCCGCAACTCAGTGACGGGGCAGCCGCGGACCCTTCCACAGGCCTGTGCCGTGACAGGGCGGGCGACGGTCCCGGGTTCCCCGGTCCGCGGATCACACTGCCGCCGCTGCGTTCACGTCGGTGACGAACCGGCGCGGGTGCCCCGGCCGTCATCGGCCCGCCGCGGGGCGCGCGGGCGGCGGACCGGGGGGCTGTGGCGCGGGCGGGAACCGAGGCTCTCCACTCCTCCGGCCCGCTTCTCGTGGGTGCCCTACGGCGCTGGCGTGGAGCGCGGCCCGGTCAGCCACAGTCGGTAGCGGCGCAGGGCGCGTCGCTGCCTGCGCCGCTCCGCGAGCAGTGCCAGGGCCGGGTGGGTGTTGGGGGTGGGCCTGCTGCCGCGGGCGATCCGGCGCATCTGGTGGCGGACCTGGGCCATGCTCGCGGCGGAGGCGAGGGCCTTATCCGACCACGTCACCGGCCGCAGCTGCCGGTCGGCTTCCCGGCCGCGGCGCCAGCGGTCGGGCAGGTCGGGGGTGACGGCGAGCGCGGTTCCCATCCCGACGATCGCCACACCACCGGTGAGTACCTCCTCGGCCGTCTCCCGGCGGGTGATACCGCCGGTGAGCATCAGAGGCAGCGGGCTGGTGCGCACGAGATCCTTGGCGAGGTCCAGGAAGTAGGCCTCGCGGGCCTGCGTGCGGGAGTCGGCGGCACGGCCGGACATCGCCGGGCTCTCGTAGCTGCCGCCGGACAGTTCGACCAGGTCGACGCCGAGCGGTTCGAGCATGCCGATCACCTGGCGTGCGTCGTCGGCGTCGAATCCGCCGCGCTGGAAGTCCGCCGAGTTCAGCTTGACCGCGACCGCGAAGGAGGGCGAGACGGCGCCCCGCACCGCTCGGACGACGTCCAGAAGCATCCGCGCCCGGTTCTCCAGCGATCCGCCCCACCGGTCGGTGCGCTTGTTGACCAGGGGAGACAGGAACTGCGACAGCAGGTATCCGTGTGCGGCATGGATCTCCACGCCGTCGAAGCCCGCCTTCTCGGCCCGGTGTGCGGTGAGCGCGTAACGGGTCACGGTGGCCTCGATCTGCTCCGCGGTCATCGCGGTGGGCCGGCCGAAGCGGCTGCTGTGCTTGCCCAGGTCGACGCCCACGTCGGAGGGCCCCCACACGACACCCGGCATGTCGGACCCGATCTGGCGGCCCGGATGGTTGATCTGCATCCAGATCGACCCGCCACCGCTCCTGCCGGCCTCGGCCCACTCGCTGAACGGCTCCAGCGGCGCGGCCTCATCGAGCACGACGCCCGCGGGACCGGTCAACGCCTCGGCGTGGACCATGACGTTTCCGGTGATCAGCAGGCCCGCTCCCCCGGCGGCCCAGCGCCGGTACAAGGTCAGCAGCTCCTCGTCGGGAAGCTGGCCGTCACCGGCCATGTTCTCCTCCATCGCCGCCTTCGCGATCCGGTTGCGCAGGACCTGCCCCGAACGCAGGGGCAGCGGCGTGAACAGCTCGCTGGACATCCGAGTTACCTTCTTCCCTCTCCATCACATACGATGTGTGCACCGTTCACATTAGGGGAGAATGTAAGCGGCGTAAACATGAGGGAGTGTGAGCTGTGCCGCAAGCGACTGCGTACCACCACGGAGATCTGCGGGCCGCCTGCCTGCGCGCCGCGCGGGAACTGCTGGAAGAGGACGGCAGCGCCGGCCTGTCACTGAGGGCGGTGGCCCGCCGGGCCGGCGTATCCGCGACAGCCCCCTACCGCCACTTCGCCGACCGCGACGCCCTGGTCTCCGCGGTCGCCGCCGAGGGGTACCGCGAACTCGCCACGGACCTGGCCGCGGCTCATCCCCGCCCCTCGACGCCCGACGACCTGGCCGCCGTCGCCGTCGCCTACGTACGCTTCGCGCTCGACCATCCCGCCCTGTTCCGGGCGATGTTCGCCGAGCCCTGCGACCCGACCAGCGAGGAACGCGTCGCCGCGACCGCGGTCATCTCGGAGTACGTCCAGGGCATCGTCCACTCCGCGTTCCCGAACTCGGAGGCGGGCGCCCTGTCGACCGCGGTGTGGGCCCTCGTCCACGGCCTGGCCTTCCTGCACCTTGACGGCAAGCTCGACGCCTCCACCCCCCAGGTCGTCGCCGATCAGGTCCGCGCCACCGTGCATGCGCTCGTCACCGCCGGCTCCGCGACGGGCGCGGCCTTCGCGGAGCCTCAGCAGCCGTAGGGCGCGGCGGACTTCACCGTGCACCGTGCGCGCGGACGACGGGGCATCCGACCCGACACATGCCTCGGCCTGCCGAACGACGCGACGTCAGCCCGTACTACGCCGCGCAAGCCACCTGACGCAGGCGCTCACCCCCGCACCTCCTCACCGGCGCGCCCCGGTTGCCGTACCGCCCCGTCCGGGGCTCCCCGTCACGCGTCGAGTCACGGATGGAACCGCCACCGGCCTTCAGAAATGACATCCACCTTGCCGTCCCTGACGCGAACGGCCGTCTCGTCGTCGATGAAGTAGATCGGGAAGTCCGCCCGCGCGGCGATGCGGTCAGCCCAGGCGTCGTCCCGCTCGGGGAAATCCGGCGAGTACAGGTGGGGCTTGAGGTACCAGTCGAAGAGGCCGAACGGCGGCTCCACGGTCGTCGCGCCGAGCACGTGGAGGTCCGGGGTGTCCCCGATGACGTCGGCGGAGTGTCCGGTGAGCTGACGGCTGAAGATCATTGACCCGGCGCTCAGCCCCACATAGACCCGGTTCTCCAGCGCCTCCAGGAAGCCGTCGGCCAGGCCGTTGCCGGTGATGCTGCGCGCGAGGTGGTAGTGGTTGCCGCCCCCGACATAGATGACGTCGGCGTGCAGCAGCCGGTCGAGCACCAGCTGCCGGGGCAGGCCGTTCAGCTCCAGGATGTCGAACTCCCGCCAGCCGAGGCCGTGCAGCCGGTTCATGTCCGCGACGACCCACCCGTGGTCACCGGGCTCGGCAACGGATGCCGTGGGCACGTACACGACGTTCGCCGAACCGAACGGCTTTCCCAGCATGTCCCGCAGCGCATCCCGCAGCGTCTCGTTGCGCAGGCCACTCGCCGTCAACAGAAAGTTCATCGGACGAGCCAAGCACGGCGGACGGGCGCACGCAACAGACCCAGGGTCCACCCACACCGTCATGGCCTGGCCGCATGAGGAGCCGGCGCTGAACTCCACCAGAGGCGGGGATTCCGCAGTCGCCGTCGCAGGAAATGTGACACTCAAGGTGTGATGACACCCCGAGAGTTGCGCGAGGCGTGCCCGGCGGGCCAGGGTCCGTACGCCTGCCCCTGCTGCAAACTCCCGACCCTGGAAAGCCGCGTCGAGTGGGAGATCTGCCACGAATGCGGCTGGGAAGACGACGGCCAGGACGACTTGAACGCCGCCGAAGTATGGGGCGGTCCCAACGGATCGGAAAGCCTCACCGACGCACGCCTCCGCTACGCGCAGTATGTCGAGACCGCCAGAGAAACAGACGCGAGATCGATGGCAAACGGCGGTCAAGGCCGCTGGCTCGAAGCCTGCCTCAGCTACCGCCGTTCTCGAGGCCTGCCAGACCGCTTCGCCGCCTCGCCCAACCCCGTGGCTTGGCCGAACACCACCGAGCAGACCGACTGATCAACCAGCGTTCATCTCGCGCGCTGACATGGCCTCGACTTGGCCGCGGTCTCGGCGCAGGCCGATCCAGACCTGTTCTGGTCAGCCGCATGACCATGGGTGGAGTTCGTCGCGAGTGAACCCGGCATCCCCGGTGCCCAGGGGAACGCCGCGTCCGGGCCACAACCGGCCCAAGTCCGCGCGGGTCAGAAAGGCGACGGTGGAGCGACCTCGGCGAATCTCCGCTCCAGCGGGCGCCCTTAGGGACATCGAAAGCTCGTCGGCGAGTAACAACGCGTCTCGCAACGGCGCCTCGTGGCCGAGGCAGATCAAGGCGTCCTGTTGGTTCAACGTCCGCACCTGGTAGGCGTCTTCTTGCCGGCGCGACTCATCGAGCAGGGACGGTTCGGACGCTGCTGCATCCACCACCTGTCAGTCGGCGTCGGCGAGCAGCTCTACGATGACCGGTGGCGGGAGTGCTGGACGGCCCGCGGCCACGGGCCTCGCCCGTTTGTCCGCGCGGCGGACGAGCGGCGCCCGGTACCCTGCGCGACTTCAACACCCCTGCTGCACAACACACACCTGTGAAGGAGAAGCCGGCATGCGTCTGGGCATAACGGGCCACCGAGGCCTGCCCCCGGAGGTCGAAGGCCAGGTCCGCGCCGATCTCACCAAGATCGTCGCCGCCTACGACGCCGGGGACCTGGTGGCCATCAGCTGCATCTCCGACGGACCCGACGCCTGGTTCGCGCAGGCCGTCCTCGATCACGGCGGCCGCTTGCAGGCCGTCATCCCAGCGGCCGAGTACCGCCAGAGCCTCCCCGACTGGCACTACCCGGTGTACGACGAACTGGTGGCACGGGCCGAGGACGTCCATCACACCGGCATGCGGGAGTCGACATCGCAGGCCCACCAGGCCGGCAGCGAGATCGTGGTGGGCCTCGCCGATCAGCTGATCGCTGTCTGGGACGGGCAACCGGCCCGCGGTTACGGCGGCACTGCCGACGTCGTCGCGTACGCGCACAGTGTCGGCCTTCCCATACGCGTCATCTGGCCCGAAGGTTCCACGCGGGACTGACTCGACGAAGTTGCCCGGGCAGATACCGCTCACCTGCCGGGCAACCGGACCCCTCGCTCTGTCGCCGCGCACACATCGTGGGGTCTGAACGAGGGATCACCGTGCATGAGGCCCGCCGGCGCCGGTGGCCGGCGTTGGAAATCAGCCCGGACTGCGGGGCCAACGCCCCCGGCTCGCGGGGACCCCCTCGGAGGGAGCCCCCGCTCGGCCTCACATCACGGCAGGGTCCATCTCTGGTTGGCGTTGCCATGGCAGGTCCACAGGTGGACCGCCGTGCCGTCGTTCCAGGTACCGCCGGACGCGTCGAGGCACTTGCCCGACTGCGGATTGCGGACCGTGCCGTCGGACTGGGCCGCCCAGATCTGCGCACCCGAACCGTTGCACGTCCACAACTGGATCTTCGTCCCGTCCGCGGCGGCACCACCGGAGACGTCGAGACACTTGCCCAACGCCCGCAGCGCACCGTCGCCGGAAACCGTCCACTTCTGCGCGGCGGATCCGTTGCACGTCCAGATCTGCACCTTGGTGCCATCGGCGGTCTGGGCGTTGTCGACGTCCAGGCACTTGCCGTTCACACCCTTCACCTCACCCGAGCGGGTCCCCGGATCCTGCCCGGCACCCCGCTTGACTCGGATGTTGCGGAACGAGACGTCGTCCCCGTCCCCGTGGTTCTGGAGCCCGATGTATCCCTGCCGAAGGCTCCGTACGGGATCGGTGTTGGTGAAGTCGTTGATCTTCCGTCCGTTGAGGAAGATCTCCAACCGCTCCCCGGTGACCCGGAGTTCGTACGTGTTCCACTCACCCGGTGGGTTCAGCGCGGCATCGCGCGCGGCCAGGTCGGCGGACTGGAATCCGTACACGGCGCCCGTGGTGCGGTCGGCGGCGTCGGTGGAGTCGATCTGGATCTCGTAGCCGTTGTTCACCGCCGACCACGGGTCGTCGGAGGACGGGAAGCCGATGAAGACACCGGAGTTGTCGTCCCCGGCCATCCTCCAGTCGAGCTTGAGGGAGTAATCGCCGGTGAATTCAGTGGCGTTGTACCAGAACAGCCCCATCCCGCCCACCGAGCTGAGCGTGCCGTCGGCGAGGCTGAACTGCCCCGGACCGGCCTGCTTCCAGCCGTTGGTGGACGAGCCGTCGAACAGCGGCGTGTAACCGGTCTCCGGGCGGCAGTCCGCGTCGGTCATCCCGGCCGCCCAGCGGATACCGCCGAGGAGGTGCCGCCGGAAGGCGGGATCGGTGTACGACTCGTCGGTGTGCCCGAGCCCGGTGTAGAAGGCCCGGCCGCCCTGGTAGTCCTTGCACCAGGCGATCGGGTGGTCGCCGGACATGTTGCCGCCCGAGTAACTGGACTCGTCGAGCGAGGCGAGGACGTGGGCGGTGGTGCGCGGGTTGGTGCGGTAGTTGTACCACTCGTCCGTGCGCTGCCAGGAGGAACCGAGGTGCGCGGTGGCGTCGTGCGCCCGGTCCTCCACCTTGACGGTCGCGGACTGGATGGCGGGGTGCGAGTGGAACAGCGCTCCGGCCAGACCCGCGTAGAAGGGCCAGTCGTACTCGGTGTCGGCTGCGGCGTGGATGCCGACGTATCCGCCGCCGCCCTTGACGTACTGCTCGAAGGCCGTCTGCTGGGCGGCGTTCAGCACATCGCCCGTCGTCGACAGGAAGACGACGCTCTTGTACTGGGCGAGGTTGCCCGTCGTGAAGGCCTGCGCGTCCTCGGTCGCGTCCAGGGTGAAGTTGTTCGCGGTGCCCAGGGCGCGCAGGGCGGCGATGCCGTCGTCGATCGAGTCGTGTCGGAACCCCGCCGTCTTGGAGAAGACGAGAATCCTGTACGCCGGGTCGGCCGCCGCGAGTGGTCGTGCTTCAGCGGTCAGGGAACTGGTGGTTGACTGGCTCACCGCGCCGGGCAGCGCCGTGGCCTGCGATGACAGGCACAGCGTGGCGCCGACGAACAGGCCGAGGGCCGCCTTCAGGTAAGTACGCATGGTCGGTCTCCTCCCTCCTACGGCAGGGTCCATTTCTGGTTGGCGTTGGCATGGCAGGTCCACAGGTGGACCGCCGTGCCGTCGTTCCAAGTACCGCCGGACGCGTCGAGGCACTTGCCCGACTGCGGATTGCGGACCGTGCCGTCGGACTGGGCCGCCCAGATCTGCGCACCCGAACCGTTGCACGTCCACAACTGGATCTTCGTCCCGTCCGCGGCGGCACCACCGGAGACGTCGAGACACTTGCCCAACGCCCGCAGCGCACCGTCGCCGGAAACCGTCCACTTCTGCGCGGCGGATCCGTTGCACGTCCAGATCTGCACCTTGGTGCCATCGGCGGTCTGGGCGTTGTCGACGTCCAGGCACTTGCCGTTCACACCCTTCACCTCACCCGAGCGGGCGCCGCCGCCCGAGGTGGTGAAGGAGAACTCGTCCAGGTCGAAGAGCGCGCCGCTGCCGCCCTTGAAGACGAGGTACAGGGAAGTGGAGCCGGTGGGCTGGTTGCTCAGGCCGGCCGTCACGTCCTGGAAGGTCTCCCACCCGCCGGTCACCGGCACGGTCGCCGTGCCGAGCAGGGTGCCGGTCGTGGAACCGGTGCGGACCTCGATGGTGCCGCCCGCGCCCGCGGAGGAGACCCGGGCGGTGAACCGTGTCGCGTTGCCGAGGGCGTACGGCTGGAACGAGATCCAGTCGCCGTTCTCGATGTTTCCGACGGTCTTCCCGCCGTGTGCGGGACCGTGTGAGATGACGTCGACGCCCGCGGAGGCGCCGTAGTGCTCGCCCTGCCGGTGGCTGGGCTGAAGGACGTGCTGGTCGTGCGAGGTCAGCGCGGGCTGGCCGCCGGCACCCTTGTCGGTGTACTCGGCGTCGAGCACGCCGAAGATGTTGGCGTTGGGGTCGTGCTCGCCGTCCGCCAGGGTCTGCAGTGTGCCGCTGCATCCGGTGGTCGAGGTCTGCGGGTGGCCGTGGCTGTCGTGTCCGACGATGAAGGTGACCTTCACCTTGGTGCAGTCGACGGTGCCGTCCTCGGGGTCGGTCACCGTCACCTTGAACGGGATGGCCGCGCCGAAGTCGTAGATGCCTCCGTCCAGGGGCAGGTCCAGTTTCACCGTGGGCGCGGTGTTCCCCACCGTGATCTGCACGGAGGCCGTGGCGGACTTGCCAGTGGTGTCCGTGACCTTCAGCGTGGCCGTGTACTGGCCGTTGGTCGTGTAGGTGTGGGAGGGGTTGGCGGCGGTGGAGGTGGCTCCGTCGCCGAAGTTCCAGGCATAGCCGAGGGCGTCACCGTCCGGGTCGGTGCTGCCGCCCGAGGAGAACGCGACGGCCAGGGGCGTCTTGCCCGAGGTGACGTCGGCCTTCGCCCGCGCGGTCGGGGCGAGCCCGTCGGTGACGTGCTCGATGCGGTACAGGGCGGAGTTCTCGTCGCCGTCGAAGTAGCCGGTGCCGTAGTCGAGGACGTACAGGGCGCCGTCGGGGCCGAAGGCCATGTCCATCACCTGGGTGCCGGTCCAGGGGAAGGGGTTGATGGACTGGACGGCGCCGTCGGTGCCGGCCTCGATGCGCTTGATCCAGCGACGGCCGAACTCCCCGGCGAAGAAGTCCCCGTCGAACTCCTGCGGGAACTTCACCTCGGAGGTGGAGGCGGCGTCGTACCGGTAGACCGGGCCGCCCATCGGGGACTCCGAGCCGTTGCCGAACTCCGGGACGGACGCGCCGTCGTAGGGGATCCAGGCGGGCTGGACGGGAGGCAGGTCGGTCAGGCCGGTGTTGCGCGGCGAATTGTTCGTGGGCGCCGCGCAGTTGAAGGCGGATCCGGACGCACCGGTGGCGAAGTTGTAGTCGATGTAGGCGTCGTTGTCACCGGTGCAGTACGGCCAGCCGAAGTTGCCGGCCTTGGTGATCCGGTTGAACTCCACCTGGCCGCCGGGTCCGCGCGTGGGGCTGGCGGTGCCGGCATCCGGGCCGTAGTCGCCGAGGTAGACGGTGCCTGTGGGCCTGTCGACGCTCATGCGGAAGGGATTGCGGAAGCCCATCGCGTAGATCTCGGGACGGGTCTTCGCGGTACCGGGTGCGAAGAGGTTGCCGCTCGGGATCGCGTACGATCCGTCGGCGTTCACCTTGATCCGCAGCACCTTGCCCCGCAGGTCGTTGGTGTTGCCCGCCGAACGCTGGGCGTCGAAGGCGGGGTTGCGGGTGGCGCGCTCGTCGATCGGGGTGTAGCTGTCCGAGGCGAACGGGTTGGTGTCGTCGCCCGTGGACAGGTAGAGGTTCCCGGCCGCGTCGAAGTCGATGTCACCCCCCACATGGCAGCAGATGCCGCGGGAGGCCGGCACGTCGAGGATCTTCTTCTCGCCTGCGAGGTCCAGGGTGCCGTCGGTCCTCAGGACGAACCGCGACAGCCGGTTGACCCCGTCGAAGGGGGCGAAGTCGGCGGCTGTGCCGTCCGCGGGAGCGTCACCGGCCGGGGTACTGAGTTTGGGCGCGTAGTACAGGTAGATGAACCGGTTTGACGCGAAGCCGGGGTCCACGGCGACGCCCTGTAGACCTTCCTCGTCATGGCTGTAGACATCCAGCTTGCCCGCGACGGAGGTGGTCCCCGCGGCGTTCGTCAGCCGGACTGTGCCGTCGCGGGCGGTGTGCACGACCGAGCGGTCCGGCAGCACCGCGAGGGTCATCGGCTCACCCGTCTCGGCGACGCCCTTCGCCAGCGTGACCTGCTGGTACTCGACGGCGGCCGCCTTCGGACGGCCGGCCGGATCCGCCTGCTGTGCGGCGGCCGGGGCGATCGGCAGCAGACAGCCGACGGCACAGGCCACGGCGGTCAGCAGGTAACGGACGCGTCTGTGTCTGAGCGGTTTTTTGCGCACAGAGGTCTCCCAAGGTGGGGTGGGATGACGACAGCCCTCGCTGGACTGCCAAGCGGTGCACAGGCGCGCGCCGTCGCGCCGTCCATACCGGCCACAGCAGCACTATGACCGGTTCATTTCAAAGAAGTTACCGAGCTTTGTAAATCTCCGTAACCCACTGAGCACAACTTCCCAAGACTTTTTCCCCACCGAAGACAAAGTCGGGTTCCTGCTGAGGCGGGAGGCCTCAGCCTCTCCGGGCACCGGCTCGGCCGGGGCGGATTCGCCCGTAGGTGAGGGTGTCGTACCCGTACGGGGCCACCTGGTCCCATTCGGTTCACGCGGGCGCGGAGTTCGGGAACAGCGTCTTGGCCGAGCGCGAGGAGACCGCCTGCCTGGCACCGGCGTGAGCTGACGCGCGATCCGATGGCGCGGCGGGCCGTTCTGGCAGCATGACGGCCATGAGACGCGTCGTGATCCTCGGCCGTGGGGGCGCAGGGAAGTCAACCCTCGCGGTCGCGCTGGGCACCGCAACCGGGCTACCCGTCATCGAACTCGACAAGCACTTCTGGGGACCGGACCTGGAGGTGACTCCCCCTGACCGGTGGGTCGCCGTCCAAGAGGAACTCGCCCGCACCAACCAGTGGATCATGGACGGCGATCTCGGCCCCTACGACGTCCTCGACGTCCGCCTCCGCAGAGCCGACACCGTTCTCCTGCTCGACTACTCCTTCCCCCGCTGCGCCTGGCAGGCACTGCGCCGCTCGCGGGAACGGAGCGACTTCTGGCTCTGGGTGTGGTCATGGCGCCGCCGGAACCGACCGCTCCTCCTCAAGGCGATCACCACTCACGCCCCAGATGCGCACCTGCACGTGCTCCGGAACCCGCGCGCAACGGCGCGCTTCGTCACACGGATTCGGGCTGCCCACAACGGTGGACAACCGTGATCGTTGCTCCGTCGTCGTCGCCGAGTCCCTCCTGCCGCGCACGGTTCCCGGCTCGACCGCATTGACCTCGGCGGGGCGTCCCGGAGCCCGGCCGGCATCCGTCCGAGCATCCGCGTCGCGAAGCAGCCGCCCGTCGCGCAGAGCATCTCGTTCGTTCCGCCGGACGGGAGGCTCGCCTTCGCCGGCCGCCCTCGGCGCCTGGTGGCCCGCGACACCGGTTCCTACGAGGCACGGCAGCGACCGGCCGAGAGCCCCGGGAAATCGATCGTCCAGGGAGCCGGGAGGTGCTCTACCGGCGGACCGCCGAGATCAGTCCGCCGGGCCGCTCCTCCTGCTGCGGCGGGGTGTTGATCGGACGACCGTAGGCGGCGGCGCGCTCGCGCAGGGTGTGGCTGTCGGCCTCCCAGCCGTGCCCGGCCAGCCAGCCCACCGGGTCGTCGGGCATCTCCGAGACCCACATGGACGCCGCCGATCCCGGCTCGGCGTCGGCGCCAAACCGCTCGATCACGCCGCGCGATCCCAACGTCAGCCCCATCCGACTGCCTGCCGCCGACTGCGCGCTGATCCGGGCCAGCAGCAACTCCACGGCGTCCTCGGGCAGATAGATCAGCAGTCCTTCGGCGATCCACACGGTCGGCAGCGCCGGGTCGTGCCCCGCGGCGGCCAGCGCGCCTGGCCAGTCCTCACGCAGGTCCACCGCGACGGTGATCCGCTCGCAGCGTGCGACGGCACGCTCCTGGCGCAGGACCGAAGCCTTGAAGTCCAGTGGCGCGGCGGTGTCGACCTCGAACAGCCGGGTGCCCTCGGGCCAGTCCATCCGGAAGGCCCGGCTGTCCATCCCGGCGCCGAGCAGCACGACCTGCCGGACCCCGGACGCGGAGGCGTGCTGCAACAGGTCGTCGAGGAACTTCGTCCTGATGACGATGGAGAACACCACGCCCAGCCGACGGCGTCGCGTGGCCTCGTCACCGGGCAGCGGCGGCGAGGAGGGCCACAGGCCGCCGGCGGTGGCGAAGGCCTGCGCCAGGGGGTCGCGGAACAGCGCGTTCTCCCGCTCGCTCTCCAGCGCCCGAACCCTGGCCACCCCCACGGCCGTGGCCCACACTCCCGACGGCTGCACCCGCTCCTGCTCATCAGTCACCACGCCAGCCTAGATGGTCGTTTCCAGGGGGTCTGATGAGGGGAGCCAGGTGCGTGCGCGGCCGGCAGCCCCGCACGCGGAAGGCGAGCACCCCCACCCACGCCTGGTCAGGCGGAGGCGAAGGCCTCCTCGGGAACATCGTCGAGTACGAATCCGTTGTCGAGCCGGACGCGGACCGTGACGCGGAGCATCCGTCGCTGGTAGGCGACCCATTGCTCCTCCAAGGCCCCCACCTGCTCCCCCAGTTGCTTTCTGCTCGCCGACGGCATCTGGTGGCCGTAGTCGTCGAGGAGCGACTTGAGGCGCAAGTACTCACGGACCTCGTGGCTCTGCTGCCGGTGGTGCTCGTCCACACGCTCGACGGTGCCGGCGGTTCCCGCCGCCAGGGACAGAGAAGCGGCGAAGGCACCCGTCTCCTCCGGGGGCTCCTCGGCCGGGGTCACCGACCCGGCCAACCGGAGATCCGTCGCCAGCCGCACCCGTTGGCCCACGTTCAGCGTCATCGATCCTTCGTCTTCCTCGTCGGTCACCGGCGATCCGGCACACGTGGCGTCGCCAGGCGTACCGGAGGGGACAGGATCATCCCATTGACAAGAGCAACGACCGGGTCGGCCAAGGACCGGCTGATCAGACGGGTTCACGAGCAGGCCCACCAGGAAGATCGCGGAGAGGTGGGTACGGGGAAGCCGGCCCGGCTCGTACGCCATTGCCGCACGAGCCGGGCCCCCTTCCCAGCTTGGGTGGTGCGAGCAAGGAACCCTTCGGCACATGACCCAGCCCATGAACGGGCACCGCTCTCTACAATTCCCGCACTGTCGGCAGAGGTTCGCACGACTGGGTACACAGCAGCGGCTCGCACGGACACGAGAGATCGGGCACACAGCACTGGGGACACAAGGTAGGAGCGGTCTTCTCCCTCCACACCGTGTCGTGGATCTCGCGGCGGATCCGCGCGAGCTCGTCACCGTGCAGGATCTCTTCCAGCGTCTGGTCCAGAACGTCACCGACAGCCCAGTCCCTGGACATGACGCACGGGAAGACCTTTCCGTCCGGCGCGACGGCGAGGTTGCCGTTCCAGCAGTGACCGCACAGGCCCGAGAGGCTCGCGGGCTGTCCCAGAAGGTCCTGCCCCCGGCCGAACTCCCGCACCTCGGAGGTCCGCACCGAGCCGTCGACACCGAGGTCGAGCAGGAATTGCCTGGTGCGTTCCGCGGCTTCGGCGTCCCCCTTCACCGCGATGACTCCCACTCGTGTCCGCACACCCTTCTCGACGAGCCGGCGGAGGTTGGCCACGGTGCGTCGGTGGCTGCCGCGCACGGTGGTGACGGCATCGTGCACAGCGGGGTCGTCGGAGTAGACCGAGGTCGCGAAGTGGACTCCCTTCTCGGCCGAGAATGCGAGGGTCTCCTCGTCCAGCGTGGTGAGGTTGGTGAAGACCTCGACGAAGTTGAAGCCGATGTCCACACTGCGGCGCATGAGTTGGTTGAAGGCCGGGTGGAGCTGGGGCTCGCCCCCGATCAGCTGGATCCGACGACAGCCCAGGTCATAGGCCTGGCCCATCACCGAGCCGTAGTCAGCAGTGGTCAGCACGTCCCGGTCGCCGCTGAGCGGATGCGAATCCGTGTAGCAGTGGACGCACCGCAGATTGCAGCGGTTCGTCAATTCGAGCCAGAGGAAGTTCAGGACTCCGTCGACGTCCTCCGGCGTCGTGCGGGTCGTCGGCTGTGTCGCTTCCTGAGCACTCACCGGTTTCCCTCCGCCTCGGCCGAGGCCTGTCCATGTGCTCCATCCGCGTGGTCCTTCTCCTGACCGGGAATCGGCATCAGGAGCAGCTCCCCGTCCCAGTTCACCGGCGTCATCGTGACCCGGAGCTGGTATGCGGGGCCGCCGTCGACCTGGAACTCCCACGCCTGGCCGATGGTGAACCACGTGTCACTCTCGGGTTCGTTCCTCGCGCGGAGGGCGAACTGCGGGGGGCCGGAAATGGCCGGCAGAGAATCCTGGGACACAGCTGTCGCCCTCCTGACGATCATGCGTTCGATGGACGCATCCCAGCTTCACCACGTGCCGACGGCTCCGCGATCCAGGCACCTCCGCTTGAGGCACGGAGTCGCCCGGATGGGCGCAGGCGAATGGCCTTCCGGTCCGCTGGTCCATGGTTGGGCCGACCAGAAGTGGACGCTGACACGGGTGAAGACGCTGATCAGCCCCTTGTCCCACGTGAGCCACACGGTGGAGGGCGCATGGCGGCTGCCGGGGCTCCGGACGTGTGTCGATGGCAGGCAGGACCTGCTACAGACTCGGTGAGAGGTTCCCGCTGATCCACCTCGTCCGCGAGTATCGGGGCCGTACGAACGAGCCGAAGGGCTTCGGCTGGCGGGGCTTACGCGACCTGCTCGTCCGCGCCAGCATCCAGCTCGGCGCCCCGATCGTGTCGGCCTGGGACAACATCCGTCTTCACCTCACCAAGCCGCTGCGGGAGTGCAGAGACCCGAACGCCACCGGGCCACTGTCGAGCCCCGCTGTGCCTGTCCGCCGGGCGTCCAGCGTCGTCTGAAAACCCCTTGCTCCCCGGTCCGCCTGCTTGGTGGGATGCAGGGACTTCGAGGGTGGGAGGGAACAGCTTGGCGGTGTTCGGGTGTGCGGGCTGCGGCGCGGTCCTGACGGCGGCGGTGTCGGAGGTGGCGTTGCCGATCCACCTGGCCGACACCCACTGGGAGACGCTGCACCCGCCACTGCTGGAGGCCGGGACCTACGCCGTGGACCCCGCCCCGTACGGGCCGCCGTGGCGGCAGTGGGACGAGGTCGGGGCGCTCGAGGCGGCCGAGCGGGGGCGCTTCGCGCCGTCCCGCGCGCTGTCCGACGGACCGTCGGACACCGTCCTCCTCGCGCCCGGTGACATGCGCGGCACCGGGCTGATCCTCGGGCGGACCGGGGGCTACTGCATGGGGATCGATGGGAGGGACGGGCCGAACCTTGCCTGTCTGGGCTGCGATCTGCCGGTTGGAACGAGGATGGACGACTGCGGGTGCTGGCAGGTCGTCCGGCTCGTCCCGCAGGCGGTGGTGCGGCTGTCTGGCCCGCCGGAGCGGCCGATCATGGATTGGGCGGAGTTGATGGCCACCGGCGCGCTGTGGCACCGACTGCGCGAGTACCAGGACATCCCCGCGGGCGTGGCCCTCGCCCAGGTGGTGGTGGCCGCCGGGGGCGCGCCGGTCGAGGTGGCGCCCGGGCCGGTCGCGGAGCTCCTCGGCCGGGCACTCGGCGCGCTGCTGCCCGCTGGGAAAGGTGCGAAACGGCTGGACCTGGCGGGACCGGGGTTCGGCGAGCCGGCCACTGACCTGGTGCTGGTGCCGGTCCATCCACAGACCGGAGACGTGTGGCAGCCGCGTTCCGGGGCGGTGCCGGTACCTATGGATGCCATGCTCTGGGCCGAGCTCGCCTTCCCACCACACCGGACCCGGCTGCCGGTGGTCGGCGGGCTGCCGGCCGGTGTGGAGCGGGACGACCCGCTGCCGCCGCACTCGTGGTACCCGTTCCAGCCGTCCAGTGAGGCGTTCCGGTACACGCTCGCGCGGATGCCGGCCGTCAGGGAACCATGGCTGCGGGCGATCTACGACCGAGGATGCTGACCCGTCAGAGGTAGTGCAGACCCGGAGGTGGAGCTCGACGCAGACGGCGTGGTCATGGACCGGGTCGCAGCTGGGACCAGGACACCCCCTGATCACACAGGGCTGACCGACATCACACATTCAACTCCAGTAGCTCGGAACCTGTGAGTTAACAGTGATCCACCGGGTGTCCGTATATGCCTCGATGTTCGCCGGGGCACTTCCGAAGCGTGCCGAGTTTCCCGACGCGCCCATCCCCCCGAAGGGAGCATGAGCTTCGTCCACCAGTGTCTGATTGTTGACATGAGCCATTCCCACGGGAATGCGTTGAGCAATTGAAAGGCCGGCTGCGACGTCATCGGTGAAGATTCCCAACGCGAGTCCAAACTCGGTGCCAGCCGCCAACGCGACGGCCTCGTCAGTGGTAGAGAAGGGGGTGACGCAGGCGACCGGGCCGAACACCTCGTTTTCGTAGGCCGGAATACCGGGCCCGGCGTCAGCGAGAACGGTAGGCCGATAAAAAAGTCCATCATGGATTCCTCCCGTGAGCAGTCGGGCGCCTGCCGCAACGCTGCTCAAGACGAGAGAGTGGATCTTGTCACGCTGCTTGGCATCGATGATTGGCCCGAGTGCCACCGCTTCCGACTCCGGGTTGCCCACCACGAGTTCCGATGCAGACGCAGCAAGCCGCGTCACATATTCGTCGTAGATCGACTCGTGAACCAGATGCCGGCCGATGATCACGCAGCCCTGCCCCTGGTTGAAGAAGCTTCCAAAGGAAATCGCGCTCATGGCCCGGTCGAGATCGACATCACCGAGCACGATCAGTGCGTTGTTTCCGCCCAGTTCGAGGTGTGCACGGGTGAAATGCCGCGCGGCAAGCGCACCGACCGCACGGCCGGCCTGCGTAGAGCCGGTGAACGAGATGGCCCGCACACCAGCGTGCGAAACCAGAGCCGAACCGATGTCCCCACCCCCGGGGAGTACGTGGAGGAGCCCGGCCGGCAGCCCCGCCTCCTCGAAGATCCTCGCGAGGACGACACCTCCGGAGACTGGAGTCCGCGGGTCGGGCTTGAGGATGACGGCGTTGCCCAGGGCAAGGGCCGGCGCCACAGAACGGATCGACAGCCAAAGGGGCATATTGAACGGTGCGATGACACCGACAACGCCGACAGGTGAGTGAACTGTCATACTCAACTGAGAAGTCTCGGACGGGATGACCTCGCCCAAGGCGTGGGAGGGTAGCGCGGCAGCCTCGTGGCACTCCCGGACAGCAGCGGTCAACTCCGTTTTCGCCTTGAGTCGAACGCCGCCCGCTTCATGGATCAGCCAGTACTGGACGTCTTCGAAATACTGCGTCCACAGATCAGCCGCCCTTCGCAGGATGCCGGCCCGCTCGCCGAACGGCCGTGCAGCCCAGGAGACTTGCGCATCCCTGGCTTGTGCCACCGATCGATCCAAGTCGGCGGCGTCTGCACGGCCGACGCTACCGATCTCAAGTCCTGTGGCCGGCTCGGTCACGGAGATCTCTCCACCACCGGCCACTCTCCACTTGCCGGTGAAGATTTTGCCACTCCAACGCTCATCACAGAGAAGACCCATGTCGGCCCCATCTCTCCCAGTCTTTGACAAATTCCTTTGGACGAAAAATCTCGCGAATGCGGTTCCCATCTCGACGCTTGGTGTTCGGGAGGCCTCCACCATTACGGAAAGCATCTCCGTATTCATGGATAGGCGAAGTATCCTCATCGTTCAACTGCGCATTCCGGTGAGCGGAACAGCTCCGGAAATAGGCCGCTCCACTCCGTCGCTGGCGGCTACGGCGACGTGGAGCGGCAGGGGCGAAACCGGCATGGTGAGCGCCCTGGACGGTGACTAGGGACTGATCACGACGGCAGGCACTCGAGCGGCACCGAATGACGGCGGTGGCGGCAACGGCCACGCCACCGGGCTCGCACATCTTGGCACGTTGACTCATGGATCGAGAAAAGAGAGCAATTTATTCATAGTATTATTTAAGCGTCTTGCTTACCTTCCTTGAGGCAGTCGAAGGGGGCGATGGATGATGGAAGATCTACCGTCGGGTCGCGAAAGGCCTAACGACGGTGTGGTGCACAGCACTTTCGCGCTTGTACGTGCCCTTGTCCTGGCCCAGCGTCCGGTCGGCGTCACCAGCCTCGCGGCAAGCACGGGGCTGCCCAAGACGACAGCCCACCGCCTTCTCGAGCAGATGGCTCAGGAGGGTGTCGTGGAGCACCGGGACCACAAATGGGCGATCGGGGTGGGACTGAACGGCCTCCCTCAAGCCCCATACCGGTCGGACCTGGCAGGCGTCGCGCATCCTCGTATGCGCGCACTGACCCGTACCACGGGCGCCTCCCTGTTCCTTTACACCCAGTCGCCGGGACAGCCGCTCAACCCGCTCTCCCGGTCCTACGGACCCCGGATCGGTGCCGTCATGACCGCTTCCGAGCAACGTCGGGGCGCCGAACATCCAGCCTCCGCCATCTGGCACGCCCTGAACCTGGGCGGACTCGCCGCCGAGTACAGCGAGGCCGATCCGAGGTGCGACTGTCTCGCCATGCCCTTCGCTCTGGCCTCCGGCGACATGGCGATCCTCACGCTGGCGCAGTCCAGGGGCGTGAATCTGGAACCTTGCAAACGTCTACTGGACAAGACCTCTGCCCTGATCCTCACCGACATGCGCCGCCTGAAGTACTGAGCCTGGATCCACCGAACGGTGATCGAGGCGGGAGAGGGCCGCCGACGCACGAGAAGGCGCAGTCGGCCGGAGCCTGCAACGGATCCGATGCCGTGTCGGACGCGAACGAATGTCACTGGTCGCGGGTGCCCGCAGCATCGACGATTGGGTCTGTCGCGGGACGGTGAAATGGCAACCAGGTCGTCTGTCCGGACGTGCACTCGACGGCGAGACAGGTCCACGGGGCGGCCGAGCAGGGCGGCGGACACGGGGTTTTCCGGGGCTCCGTTCCGCTGACCGGAACATGCCCTGCCATGTGAGTTCCGTCGGCGTTCTACTGGCAGTGGTTCATCGCCGATCTTCTGATCGCGATGATCCGATGGGACCCCGAATTCCTGATACCGGTCGCCAGGGCTTTGAGACTTTCCCGTTGGCCGAACGACTGCTGACGCAGGACACTACGCACAAGAAGAGATGATTGGCATGCGCACGAAATCTCGCGGTCGCGACGCTCTCGGCGATCATTACGATTACGTCGTCGTGGGCGGTGGGGCGGCAGGCTCTGTAGTGGCAGGGCGGCTCAGTGAAAGTGCGGACCGCACTGTTCTGCTCCTGGAGGCAGGAGCCGCGGACACCGATCCCGACATTCTCGCGCCCCGCGGTGCGGGCCATCTTCTGCGTGGCGAGTACGACTGGTGCGATATGACGGTCCCTCAACCGGAGTTGAGCGGACGTGAGGTCCCCATCTCTGCCGGCCGAACCCTCGGCGGTGGCGGTGCAATCAACTTCCTCGCGTGGTATCGAGGGCACCGGCTGGATTATGACAACTGGGCCTCGAAGGGCATGCGGGGCTGGGGATGGTCCGATGTCCTGCCCAGGTTCCGGCGCAGCGAGGACCATGAGTCAGGGGCCTCGCCACTGCACGGCACCGGGGGGCCGATCGCGGTCACGACTGCGAAGGACATCAATCCGATGTCTCTCGCGTTCATCACTGCCGGTGTGGAGAACGGCCTCCCGTTCAACCGGGACTTCAACGGCGCGGAACTCGATGGTGTGGGACTCCAGTACAGCAATGTGCGGTCCGGCCGGCGCAACAGTGCGGCACACGGCTACCTGCACCCGGCTCAGCACCGGCCCAACCTGACTGTTCACACCCATGCCCTGGTCCAGCGCGTCGTGCTGGACCAGGGGGTCGCAAGGGGCGTGGTCTTCACCGATGCCGCCGGACGGGAGGTGACCGTGGGCGCGAGCTCGGTGGTGGTCTCGGCGGGTGCGATGCGTACGCCACAACTACTCATGCTTTCCGGTGTGGGACCGGCCGAGCATCTGCGAGAACTGGGCATTGAAGTGGCACATGATCTGCCTGGAGTCGGTGGCAATCTGCACGACCACCCCGCGGCGATGATCCGTTGGCCTGTCATCCACGGAGACACGTGGATTCAGGACTTCACCCCCGAAAACGAGCGGCTGTACGCCGATTCGCGTAGTGGTCCCCTGGCATCGCCGATGGGGGAAGCTGCCGCCTTCCTGCGCTGCGGTGCTGACGCCCCTGCACCCGACATCCAACTCATCCCCATGGTCATGGACTTCACCGGCGGACCCGATCCGACCTTCACCTGCCTGGTGGTACTGCTCCGGCCCGAGAGTCGGGGCACCATCAGACTGCGTTCTGCGGATCCTTCGGCCAAGCCCCTCGTCGATCCCCGCTACCTTTCCGGCGAGGCCGATCGTGAACTGCTCGTCGAAGGAACGCGTCGAACCCTCGGCATCGGCTCCGCCCCCGCCCTGCGGCCCTACCTCGGGAAGGCGGCCGTCTCCACGTCCGACAGGGACGATGTGCTGCTGCAAGCGGTACGGGACAGCCTGATCTCCATCAATCACCCCGCGGGAACTTGCCGAGCGGGCACGGACGCCGATGCCGTGGTGGACCCGGCTCTCAAAGTGCGTGGCATCGAGGGACTGTATGTCATCGACGCGTCCGTCATGCCTGATCTGCCGCGAGGCAACGCCCACGCGCCCTCCATCATGATCGGCGAACGAGGAGCAGATCTGCTTCTGCAGTCCTCCCGTTGACCGCATGCGTGACGGAGAAACCCCAAACCGCGGCTTGAACAGCCCTCCACCGGCAACAGCCGACGCCTGCCTCATGGCATTGGCTCCGCGAAGTCCTCACTCGGCGACCCCGGGTGCACCCTCAGTTGCCGCCACGGCGCCGGCTGTCCATCACCCGGCCCAACGCACGCGAGGCGACAGCGACCCTGTCCGTGGCGGCGCAAACCCCACTGTGTTGGCGCCGTTGAGCTTCTCCCCCAGGTTCGCAACGGCTGAGATCACGCCAGGTGAGGCAAGGAACGGGCGAACTTTGAACCAGGCTCAGGGGCTGTGACCGCCTGGCTGATCGCATGGGTGCGCCAGGTCGACATGGCGGCCGAGGGCCCGCAGAGCTGGCTGTCGGGCAGGTCGCCATGGCCGTGCCACGGCCTGTCAGTTGGTTGGTCTAGGGTCGCCCGCATGACCGAGCCCTGCTTTCTGACCGCGGTCCGGGAGTCGTACGACACGGTCGCCGCCGACTACGTCGAACGCGTCCCGCCGCCGGCCGAGATGGACCCGCTGTCACGCGCGATGCTGGCGGGGTTCGCCGAGCTCGTGCGGACAGCCGGTCTGGGGCCGGTGGCAGATCTGGGGTGCGGTCCCGGACGGGTGACGGCGCACCTCGCCGCGCTGGGGGTGTCCGCATTCGGCGTCGATCTGTCACCGAAGATGATCGGGCTGGCCCGCCAGGCCTATCCGGACCTGCGGTTCACCGAGGGCTCAATGACCGCCCTGGAGACGGGGGACGACGAACTCGGCGGCATCCTGGCCTGGTACTCCACCCACCACACGCCCCCGCAATGGCTGCCGGCGGTGTTCGCCGAATTCCACCGGACGCTCGCGCCCGGCGGCTACCTGCTCTGGGGAGACTATGTCGGCGATGAACGGCTGCAACCGACCCACGGCTATGGCCGTCCGGTCTCCTACGAGTCGTACCTTCTGCCTTTGGGCCGCATGGTCGACCTGCTGAGCCAGGCCGGGCTCGTCGTCACCGCGCGATTGGAGCAGGAGCCGGGCGGACGCGTGAACAGACCGCACGCCTGTCTCCTGGCCCGCAAGCCAGCCGGAACCTGAGCGAGTTGGCGATCGGCGAACCCCCACCCCCGGCTTCACGCGCACCCCGCCAGTCGATCGTGCCCCGGCCCGTGTGGTGCGGGCCGGGGCGGGGTGGCGGGGTGTCAGCAGGTCGCCTGGGCGGCGTCCTCGATGAGGCGGGTGGTGATGTCCGGGTGGCTGATCATCGCGATGTGGGACGAGTTCGGCACTTCGACGACCTTGCGGAAGTTGGCGCGGCTGTACATCCAGCGTTCGGCCGCGGGCGGGATCGCCTTGTCCTTGCCGGCGACCAGCCCCCACGACGGGATCGTCCGCCACGCGGCGGCCTGGGTCGGATACGTGAAGGAGTCGGCGTCGAAGGGCCGTTGAGTGGCCTGAAGGAGTCTGAACGTGGCTGTGGACACGTCGGCGGCGAAGGCGGCCTGGCCGTCCTTGCTCAGGTACAGGTCGGTTCCGGTGGTGCCGTCGGGCTTCGTGTAGGGGACCGGCACGCTCACGGGCAGGACCTCGCTGCCGGGGAACTTGTCGATGAGCTCGCCCTGGGTCTCGCCCACGTCCGGTACGAACGCGGCGATGTAGACCAGTGCCTTGACGTTGCTCTTTCCGGCGGCGGCGTTCGTGATGACGGTTCCGCCCATGGAATGTGCGACCAGCACGACCGGGCCGCTGATGGAGTCCAGCAGACTCGCGATGTACGGGGCGTCGGTGGGGATGCCTCTCAGCGGGTTCGACCCGGCGATCGTGGTGTAGCCCTTGCTCTGCAAGGCCGGAATGACCCCGTTCCAGCAGGATGAATCGGCGTAGCCGCCGTGGACCAGCACGATGGTCGGCTTGGCCTTGGGGGTGTGGCGGTCGGCCGCGGACGCGGTCCGGGTGAGCGGGCCTGCCAGGGCTGCCGTGCCTGCGACAGCGGCACCGGTCGCGAGCACGGTGCGGCGGGAGGGCTTGGAGTTCACGGGGACTCCTCGGGTCGTAGGTGTCGAGGACGGGGTGGTGCAGGACGTCCGGGCATCACCCCAGGGGTCTGGGCCCGGCCGTCGGGTGACGCGGTGCGGGGGTGCCCGCCGCGTGTCACGACTGCCCGTTGAGTCCTTGGGCCGCCTGGGCGATGACGGCGGCCACGACGGCCGGACGGGATACGTAGACGGCGTGGCTGCCCGGCGTCTCGGAGACGGTCGCCCCGGCTCGCTGGGCCATGGCGCGCTGGGCGGCCGGGGGGATCATCCGGTCCTCGGTGGCGACCAGGTACCAGGACGGCTTGGTCTGCCAGGCGGGCTGGGTGACCGTGCCCTCGAGCGCGGCGATGCCCCAGGGGACCTGGGAGTCGGCCATGAACGCCGCGACCTGCTCGGGCACGTCGGCCGCGAAGGAGGCGGCGAACTTCTCGCGGTCCAGGAACAGGTACCCGTCCCGGGGCGGGAGGATCGGCGGGACGGGCGCGCCCGGCGGCGGGTCGGCGATCAGGGTGTTGACCGACTCGCCCTTGTCGGGGGCGAACGCCGTGATGTAGGCGAGCGCCGCGACGTTCGGGTGGCTGCCGGCCTCCGTGATGACGACCCCGCCGTAGGAGTGACCGACCAGGACGGCCGGGCCGTCGAGGCCGTCGAGGATCTGCTGCGTGGCGGCGACATCGCCCGTCAGCGACAGGGTGGGGTTCTGAACGACGGCCACCTGGTAGCCGTCGGCGCTGAGGTGGTCGTACACACCCTGCCAGCCTGATCCGTCCACGAAACCGCCGTGCACGAGTACGACGTTCTGGATTGCCGTCATGGCCTCTCCTGACCGGATGGACAGGCGCTGCACCTGCCCGGTGCACTCATCCAAGTCAGCCGGAGCGTGCGTGAACACGCAGAACAGCAGGCAGATTTGAGGTTCGCCCGCGGTTCGGGCACCGGCATGGGCGACTCCAGGGCGCGGTCCCGGCTTCGCCGCCGACCGGGCCCGTAAGGACTCCCCCGGCCGGGCGGAGCAGCCGCACGGGTCCCACGTACGCGGGTTCAACGGGGCGGCGCGCGCGACCGTAAACTGGCGCCATGCCGGTCGTGCTGAGTTTTGACGGGGTTGTCGCCGATGACCGGGCCGAGTTCTGGCGCGACGCGTGCACGCGGACTTTCGTGGGGGTCGAGCCTTCGGGACGGCCGGGCGAGACGATCGGCGGCAGGGTCCGGGCCTACGAGGTCGACGGGCTGGCGGTGGGGGACATCGCGGCGACCGCGCAGTCGATGACGCGCACGCAGCGGCTCGTGGACGATGCCGACGCCCACTACCTCCTGCTCGGCATGCAGGTGCGGGGGGTGGGCGGGATCGCGCAGGGCGACCACCGGACCCGGCTCGGCCCCGGTGACTGCGTGGTCCTCGAGTCGCGTCGCGGATTCGAGTTGGACTTCACCGGACCCTTCAACCTGTGGGTGTTCGCGTTTCCGCAGCGCCTGGTGCGGCTCAGCGAGCAGGAGCAACGACGGCTCGCCGCCCGGCGGGTGGACGGCCGCACCGGTCTGGCCGGGGTCTCCCGCCGTGCGCTGCTGGATCTGGCCGGGAACGCCGACGAGCTGAGCCGGTCGCGGAGCGCGGGCGCGCTCGCGCTGGCGAACGATCTGCTGGTCGCGCTGCTCAGCGAGCCTCTCGCCGAGAGCCGGCGGCTGACCGGCTCCCTGCGGCGGACCCTGCCTTTGCGGATCAAGGACCACATCGACCGGAACCTGGCCGACCCGGGACTCGATCCGGTCCGGGTGGCGACCGCGTTCGGTATCTCCACCCGGTATCTGCACAAACTGTTCGAGCCCGAGCGGGAGACGGTGGCCCACTACATCCGCGACCTGCGGCTCGAACGGGTCAGGATGCGGCTGCTGGACCCGCGCTTCGCCGGCCGGCCGATCTCGACGCTCGCGTTCGACGCGGGATTCGGCGACCTCAGCGGTTTCAACCGGGCGTTCAAGGCGAAATACGGGGTCAGCCCACGGGAACTGCGGCAGGGCGAGTAGCCGCGGCGGTGCGCTCCGGTCCTGGCCGGGGTTCACTGTCGTCCGTGTCTGCGCGGGTGCGGGCTTCCATCATGGGACTTCGTCTCGCACAGGTACCCGGCCCGTAGGAGTGTCCCATCGCTACGCAGAACGGCTTCGGTGAGGTACTGCGTGGGCACCGGCGTGCCGCGCGTCTGACGCTGGAACAGCTGGCCGAGGGGTCGGGGGTCAGCGTCCGCACGCTGTCGGACATGGAGCGGGGCCGGAGCAAGGGGCCGCAGCACCGGACCGTCACCGCGCTCGCCGACACGCTGGCGCTCGACGGCGACGCCCGCACCCGGTTTCTGGAACTGGCCCGCGACGGCAGGCTCGGGGACCACTGGAACCGTCCCGCGGGCGGACTCCACGACCTGCCCCGGGCCGTGGAGGACTTCACGGGCCGCTCGGAGGAACTCATCTGGATGAGCGATCTCGTCTACAGCGAGAGTTCGCCGGGCGTCGGCGTCGTCGGCCTGATCACCGGATCCGCCGGACTGGGCAAGACCACTTTAGCCGTCCGCGCCGCACACGCGTTCTCGCCGAGCTTCCCCGACGGGGTCGTCTTCCTCGACCTGTTCGGCATCTCGCAACGGCCGCTGCCCGTCCCCGAGGCCCTGCGAGCGTTGCTGCGCACCCTCGGCGTGCCCGACCGCCGGATCCCTTCGGACCCCGGGGAGCGGGCCTCGCTCTACCGGTCGCGCATACGGAACCGCCGGATGCTGGTCATCCTCGACAACGCCGGGTCCGAGGAACAGGTACGCCCGCTGCTGCCGGGCGGAGGCGGGAGCCGGGCCCTGGTCACCACCCGGCGGCTGCTGGCCGGCCTGGAAGGCGTGCGCAGGCTCGCCCTCGGGCCGCTCGGGCTGACGGAGTCCACGCATCTGCTGGCCGGTATCCTGCACGGGCGGGCCGTGGACGACGCGGCCCTCACCAGGCTCGCCGAAAGGTGCGGGGGCCTGCCTCTCGCACTGCGGATCATCGGGAATCGGCTGCTCAGCCGGCCGGACTGGGACGCCGGCGAACTCGCCGCCCGGCTCGCCGCCGAAGGACACCGCCTCGACCAGTTCAGGGCGGGGGATCTGCGGATCGCGGGCGCCTTCATGATGTCCTACGACCAGCTGGCACCTTCAGCGCAGCAGGTCTTCCGTAGATTGGCGTCGATACCGGGGCCGGACTTCGACGCCGCGCTGGCCTCGGTCGCTGGCGGGCTCCCGCTCGGGGACACCTGGGCGGCGCTGGACGATCTCGTGGACCTCGGCCTGCTCCAGGACGGCGCGGCGGGAAGGTACCAGTTCCACGACCTCGTCCGGCTGTTCGCCCGGGACCGGCTCCGGACGGAGGAGGGCGACGACGCCGCGGCCGCACCGGAGCGGGTGACCTCCTGGCTGCTGCGCACGGCGACGGCCGCCGGGCGCTGGTTCGAGCCCGGATACGGCCGGCCCGACCCGGACTTCCCCACGCTCGGCAGTGCGGAGGAGGCCGAGGAGTGGCTGCGGGCGAACGTGGAGAACTGGCTGGGGGCGCTGCGGTCCGGGACAGCCGCCAAGGAGTACTCACTCGTCCTGGACTGCGCCGAGTCGATGCACTGGTTCTCCGATCGCTGGGCGCACGCCCCTCACTGGCGCGAGGTCTTCAGCCTCGGCCTGGACGCCGCCGTCGCCCTCGCCGATACGGCGCAACAGGCGACGCAGCTCAACTACCTCGCCTGGGTCGACTGGGTGCCACCCAGCGACCCGGAAGCCATGCTCCGCCGCACCGCACAGGCCCTGGAGCTGGCCGAACTGAGCGGCGCCACGACTCAGGTCGCCGCGGCACACGACTACACCTCACGTGCCCTGCTCGCGCTGGAACGGCCCGACGAAGCCGCGGCGTCCGCGACGACAGCGGCGGAGATGTTCCGGGCTGCCGGGGAGGTCGACGCCTACGTGCAAGCTCTGTCGCAGATTGGCCACTGTCTCCGGAACGGAGGACGCCTCGCCGAAGCCCTTCAGCAGTACCGCCTGACGCTCGAACTGATCGACGACGAGGGAGCGGGGATGACTCCCACCATCGCCGCGCAGTGCCGTCCGTACGCGCTGATGCGTATCGGGCAATGCCTGGCAGGTCTCGACCGCCGCGCGGAGGCGGTCACCGCACTCATCGAGGCGGTGGGACTGATGGATGCGCTCCAGCCGAATTTTCGGCAGGCCGAAGCCCTTGAGACGCTGGGTGCCCTGCTCGATGACGACGGACACCGCTACTACCTGCGAGCGGCGCGGGCCTATCGGGAGATCGGGGACGAGGCGGCGAGTCTGCGCTGCGAAGCCGCCACCTGATGCACCCTTCTCCCCACCACGTCCTCGCTGCCCGGGTACGACACGACGACTTCAGCACCGGCCCGTTCCCCGGCCCCGGTCCCGGTCCCGCCCTGAAACCGGCCGGCCGGCGGACGTGGCAGCGCGGCGTGCGGCGGCCGGACGCCTGGTCGCGGGATCCTCGCCTTGACCCGTACAGGGGACTTCCGATCCCTGGCGCACCGAGGATTCGTGCCGGGATGGTTACGGTGTGGCCCATGCCACCAGAGCTGTCTCCAGACCAGGTCATGCGAGCGGTCGCCGCACTCGAAGCGGCGTGGGCCGGTGACGATGACGCACTGGCCGTCCTGGTGCAGAGCGGGCACGGCGAGCGGCCGCTCGCGGAGCTCGTCGCCCAGTACGGCGCCAGCCGACTGCAGACCATGGTGCTCGTCGCCGGTGGCATCGCCCAGCTGGACGGGGCGGAACAGGAAGAGTCGCTGACGCAGTGGCGGGCGGGCCCCGTCTCGCATGTGACCTCGGTCGCGATGACCATGATGTCCGGCTGGGCCCGCGCGGCCGGTGAGGACGTCCAGGCCACGGGCGACCTCGCCCGACATGCCCTGCAGGCCATCCTCTCCTTCACCACGATCGGCGACGACCCGCAGGACGTGCGGTCACTGTTCGCGTACTTGCGGGACGACGCCGTAGCTCATTCGTGAGGAGACTCCGCTGGCAGGCATCCGTCCGGACATGGCCGCGAGCGGAGCGCGTGAAGGTGGGCGGTGCTCGGTTTGCGCGCGCCTGTGGCCGACCCGGCGCGCCAAAACACTCCCGGGTGCGAAATACTCTCCCGATGAGTTCACGCAGGGCCCCGATCAGCCAGATGATCACGATACGGAGGGCCGTCGCGCGGGATGCCAAACGACTCACGCGGCTCGTGCGTGGCTCGGGCGCCTACGAAGGCAAGTACGCGGCCGCGGTCGCGGGCTACCGGGTCGGCCCTGATTACATCGAGGCCCATCGCACCTTCGTGGCCGTCGGCGCCGACGAGCACGGAGGCCAGGTCCTCGGGTTCTACTCGCTCGTCCTCGCGCCACCGGAGCTCGACCTGCTGTTCGTCGCCGACGAAGCGCAGGGACGGGGTATCGGACGCCTGCTCGTGGCGCACATGCAGTCCGAGGCCCGTGCCGCCGGGCTCGACCGTCTCAAGGTCGTGTCGCATCTTCCCGCCGAGGGCTTCTACCACCGCGTCGGCGCGGTGAGGACCGGGACCGCGTTCGCGAATCCGCCCGCCGTGCCGTGGGACCGTCCCGAATTCGAGTTCCGCATTCCTTCGGAATGACGCGGTGTGCCCGCGGGCAGCCCTGATCGGTGCGGCCACCGGCGGAGCCGCCCGCTTCTGTACGACCGACAACCAGGGCCCGCCTCCACCACCGCCACCAGCCACACCGGCACCGTCGAGGACATCCCGGTCGTCAGAGGGCGGGGTGCTGGTCGCGCACCGGGCTCAGCGTCTCCAGCAGCGAGGCGACGTGCAGGACCGTCGAATCCGCGTGCAGGTTGGCCACCACCTGCACAGCGATCGGCATGCCGTCGCTGCTCGTACCGAATCGCATCGACAGAGCTGGATGTCCTGTCAGGTTGAAGGGGACGGTCGTCGACGACACGTGGAAGGGGCCCACCGTCCGGCCGTCGATGGTGAACTCCCCGAGTTGATGCCCGTGCGCCGGGATCGTGGTCACCGGGAGCAGCAGGACGTCGTACTGGTGGAAGTACTCCGCGAAACCGTCGCGGAGCCGCTCGACGCCCTGTTCGGCCTCGACGTAGTCCTCCATCGACGTGTCGGGCATGCCGGCCAAGAACTTGGAGTAACTGAACATCTGGTCCTCATGACCCGCGGTGGCCTCCGCGAAGGCCGCCTTCACCTCCATGGTGCTCAGCTTGGTCCAGATTTCGAGGGGATTGTTCCGTTCGAGAGCGGGGATGTCCACGGCGTCGACCCGGGCTCCCGCGGTCCGCAGGGCGTCGGCGGCCGCCCGCACGGTCGCCGCGACCTCCGCGTCGGTCGGACCGAGTCCCGAGTCGACCAGCCAGCCCACGCGCAGGGGCCGGTCGGGGGAGGCGCCCAGGCCGGTATCGAACTCGCGCGGGGCGGTGGCAAAGCCGTCGGCGCCGTCGGGACCGGCCAGCAACGAATATGCCAGTGCCAGGTCGCGGATGCTGCGGGCCATGGGACCGACGTGCCAGTTGCGGCGGGGTTCCCGCGGCCAGATCCCCGTCATCGGGATGCGGCCGTGCGTCGGTTTGAAGGACACGACACCGGTGTCGGCCGCCGGCCCGCGGACCGAGATGGACAGGTCGCTCGCGAGTCCGAGCGGCGACATCCCGGCCGCGATCGCCGCGGACTCCCCGCCGCTCGAACCGCCGGGCGAGCGGTTGAGGTCCCAGGGGTTGTTCGTCCGGCCCGTCAGGAGGTTGTCGGTCTCGATCCAGTACGAGAACTCCGGGAGGTTGGTCTTCGCCAGGAGGATCGCTCCGGCTCTCTTGATGCGTGCCACGGCGGTGGCGTCCGTGTCCGGGATGCGCCCCGCGAAGATCGGTGAACCGCGCTGGGTGAGTACTCCGGCGGTGTCGAACGAGTCCTTGGCGGTGAAGGGCACGCCGTACAGCGGCCCCACTTCGCCGCCCGCCGCGAGCTTCTCGTCCGCCTCCCTCGCGGCCTCCAGCGCACCATGGGCGAGCGTGACGATGGCGTTGAGCCTCGGATTCGTGGCTTCGATGCGGTCGAGGTGCGCCTGCACCACCTCGGAAGAAGACACCTTGCCGGTACGGATCAGCTCAGCGAGTTCGCTCGCGTCACAGTGAATGAGGTCGGTAGGCATGATGAAACCTTTCCTGGACCGGCCGACTCAGGATTCCTACACCGGTCTACTCCATGCAGTGCCGCTCTGCTCGGTGAGCCTGGGCGGAGGTGACACGCCAGACGTGCGGCGCGGGGGCGCTTCGGCCGCTTGGGCCGCTTGGGCTGCTTGGGCCCGCTTGGGCCGCTTGGGCTTGGGAAGCAGACGCGGGTCCGGGCCCATACGCTGGTGCAACGTCTCGCGGCTGAGGCACGGACGATGCCCGCTGACCACCGCCCAGTCGCAGTGTCAGGTAGGTGGCAGTCCCGCGGGTCGGCCGGCGCGGATCGTGACGAGGTACACCAGAGTGCACACACGGCGCACTGCGCGAGGCGGCACACGACTCCACGGGTGGCGGGACTTCACGGGTGGCGGGACTTCACGGGTGACGCGACTCCACGGGTGACGCGGCGGCCGGGCGATCGGCTGGAGGCCGATCACCCACCCCCCGTTCCAGCAGGTGTCAGCGCGCCTCGTTCGCAGGCCACGCGCGCGGGAACGGCACGCGCAATGCCTCCGGCGCCACAGGAGTGTGGCCGGTGGCGGCCCGGACGCGTCCGTCGCGCAGGACGACGGCACCGCTGCGGAGCATGCTCGTGACCAGTTCGCCGGCGAGGGCCTCGGGGGTCACGGCCAGGAGGTGGGCGGCGTCGGTCAGCCAGGCGCGGGCGTGGAGATACGGCTCGACCTCGTCGGCCGGGAGCCCGTCGCGGATCATCAGGGCGAAGGCGAAGATCCGGCGGGCGCCGTACCAGACGGTTCCGGCGGGGTCGTCGACGAGTCGCTGCGCCCGGCGAAGGGCGGCGGAGAACGCGGCCGCGGGGTCGGTGGGTATCGGGCCGTGGGAGGGGAGGATCAGGCGGGGGTCGAGGTCGGCCATCCGTTTGAGGGAGGCGAGTGCGGTGGTCGCTGCTTCGGGGCCGTCGAGGGCGAGATTGACCCAGCCGACGTCGTAGTCCGACAGCGCGTCCCCGACGACGAGGATCCGCTCCTCCGGCTGCCACAGCGCGAGATGGCCCGGAGTGTGGCCGGGGGTGCGGACGACCTGCCAGTCGCTGTCGCCCAGTTGCAGGACCTGGCCGTCGTCGAGCGGGAGGTTCACGGTGTACGGGGCGACGGGTTGGTCGAGGTACTCGGCCCCGCAACAGCCGGGGTCCCGACGGGTGATGGCGTCGGCCTCCGGTGTTCCGGCCGCGATGGCGGCGCCCTGGGCCTGGAGGAGGGCGTTGCCGCCGACGTGGTCGGAGTGCCAGTGGGTGTTGACTACCAGGTCGATGGCGCCGGCGTGTGCGCGGGCCCAGGCGGCGGTCTCTTCGGCGTGGCCGACGAAGCCTGTGTCGACCAGGGCCGGTTGCCGTCCGGGCAGCAAGAGGGTGTTGGCGTCAGGGAAGGGCCGCTGCCACCACGTCAGCCAGGACGGCAGGGTCGCGTTGGAGGTCTGGTGGCTCATGCGGCGGGCCTGTCGACGCGGATCAGGGTCTGCTGGCCGTTGGCGACGAGCTTGCGGGCGCCGTCGAACTGGACGCCGTAGACCTCCAGTTGACAGACGGTCAGGGTGCGTCCGGGTCTGATGACGGTGCCGATGGCTTCGAGGTGGTCGCCGACGGCGGGTGCGAGGAGGTTGATCTTGTACTCGACGGTGAGGACATCGGATTCGTCGTCGAACAGAGTGAGCGCGGCGTAGCCGCCGGCGCTGTCGGCGATGGCGCTGGTGGCGCCGGCGTGTATGTAGCCGTGCTGCTGTGTCACCTCGGGGCGGGCCTGGAGCACGATGTGGACCCGTCCGGGCCCGATGTGAGTGATCCGTGCGCCGAGGTGGGACATCAGTCCCTGCTGGTCGAAGCTGTCCTGGATGCGCTTGCGCACCGCGGAGCTCGTCCGTTCCTGCTGGTCTTCCACGTGCGTGCGCTCCTTCGGATCCGTGTCGGGTGGAGCGGGGCGGGTTCCTCAGCCGGCCAGGCGTTCCACCAGCAGGAAGATACCGATGGCGATCATCATGGCACCGCTCACCCGGGTGACGACGCGGGCGGCCGGGGGGCGCGTGCTCAGAACCGTCCGCGCGAGGACACCGACGCCGAGGTAGACGACTGCGCACGCGGTCAGGTGCACCGCGCTGAGGAGGCCGGTCTGCGCGGCCACCGGCCAGCCCGTGGCAGGGTGGATGAACTGCGGGAAGAGCGAGAAGTACAGCAGGAGTGCCTTGGGGTTCAGGCCGCTGATCCCGGCCCCCTTGAGCATGACCCGCAGCCGGGAGGTGTCAGCACTTTCTCCGGCGGCTGTCGGCACGGCCGGCTGTCGCAGAACGCCCCAGCCCAGCCAGAGCAGGTAGCCGGCGCCCGCCACGGTCAGGGCGGTGAGCGCGGTCGGGGAGCTCGCTACCACGACTGCCAGGCCCGCGACGGCCACGAGGGCGTAGGCCGCGTGGCCGGCGATCAGACCGGTGACGGCCGGGACGATCGAACGTCTCCGCAGGCCGGCGGCGATCGCGTAGGCCCAGTCCGCACCCGGGGTGAAGACCAGCAGCAGGTCCACGGCCAGGAAGGCCGCCAGCGTCGTCGTGTCCATCGTTCGTTCCCTCTCGCATGTCCTGCTCTGGAGGGAAGGCTAGGTCGGATTTGCCCGAGGGTGTTTGCGCATTTACCTCAAGATCGCGGAATCTGGGGGAGAATCTTCTCCATGGATGCCTTGGATCGGAAGATTCTCACCGAGCTCCAGCTCGATGGCCGCCTGACGGTGACCGAGCTGGCCGCTCGCGTGAAGCTGAGCGTCTCGCCCTGCCACCGCCGGCTGCGCGACCTCGAACGTGAGGGAGCGATCCGCGGCTACCGGGCTGTCGTCGATCCGGCCGCCGTCGGCCTGAACTTCGAGGCCCTCGTCTTCGCCACCCTGCGCTGGGAGACTCCCGACACGGTCGCCGCCTTCGAAGAGGCCGTGTCCGCCGTCCCCCACGTGCTGCAGGCGCAGCGCCTGTTCGGCGAACCGGACTACCTCCTGCGCGTGGCCACCAGCGACCTTGCCGCCTTTCAGCAGCTCTACGACCAGCAGTTGGCCCGGCTTCCCGGGGTCCAGCGCCTGACCTCCACCCTCGTCATGAAGAACGTCATCGACGACCGGCCGTTGCCCGAGTAGCGGGAGCGCCTGAGGGCGATTTCCGTCGCGGGTGGCCCGGCTGGGCGGAGGGCCCTCGCAGGCGACCCGGGCGGACGGAGAACCCCAGGGTGCCGGACCAGGATCGCGCGGGCGCCGATCGCGACTGGACTCGCCGCGAGACGCGGCGTCCGAGCGGGTTCGCCGTGCCCGGGTTCGCCGTGCCCGGGATCGACTGCTTCGCCGCGGCGTCCACCGCCGATCCCCGGCGGGGGCACACTTTCTGACACTCCGTCCGCTTTACCGGGCACACCCGGGCTGCCCGGCGGAGCGGGGGGATCGTGCGAGTTGCCCGCGACCGTGTTACTCCGACGGCTGAACGGCGTCCCCGCGGCGTGGTCCTGGGGTCCCTGACGGCGGCAAGAGGTTGCGGGCGAGTACGTCCAGTGCTTCCGTGACCTCCCGCAACCGGTGCGGCTCGTCGGATCCGAGGGCGGCGGTGAGCGCTTCGTCGATGCCGGCGGCGCGGACCTGCGCCACGCGCTCGGACACCTCGGCGGCCTGACGCACCAGCAGCCGGCGCCGGTCGGAGGGATCCGGGGCCGTCTGCACCGATCCGGCCTCACCGAGCCGGGCGACGGCCGAGGACACCTGACTCTGCGGCAGGCCGGTGCGGGCGGCGATCTCGCCGATGGCGGTGTCGGGGTGGGCGGCGATGTCGCTGGCCACGACCAGCACCAGCCGGGCGCTGCCGGCGTAGCGGCCGGAGCCGCCCGGAGGCTCAGGAAGGGCCTCCTCGCCGATCTTCATCAGGGTGCGTCCCAGCAGGAACAGCTCGACTCCGTTCACGCCTCCAAGGTACATCGAAATAGATCCATCGATATTGATACATCTAAATGGATGGATTACGCTGGTCGGCAGACGCGGCGGACGAGCGCCCGCCGCTCACGAGGGGGAGGCACCATGTCCAAGACCACCGGCACCCTGCCCGTTCCCGGCGCGGTCCTGCACTACCAGGTCCGTGGCACCGGCCCGCTGCTGCTCATCTCGCAGAGCGGAGAGGGCGACGCCGACCGCACCGTCGACCTCGTCCCTCATCTCACCGGCTCCTACACCGTGGTGACCTACGACCGCCGCGGCCTGTCCCGCAGCCGGCTCGAGGAACCCGGCCGGGGCGCGACCCTGGCCGAGCACGCCGACGACGTCCACCGCCTGCTGGCCTCACTCACCGACACCCCCGCCTTCATGCTCGGCTGCAGTCTCGGAGCCGTCATCGGCATGCACGCGGCCCTACGGCATCCCGGACAGATCGGCACCCTCATCGCCCACGAGCCGGTCGCCCCGCGCCTCCTGCCCGACGACGAACGCATCCGCCACGAACGCGAACTCACCGCGCTCCAGGACCTCTACCTCCGCGAAGGCCTCGCCGCCGCGCTCCCGGAGATCGCCAGGACCCTGGGCATCGACCCCGCCGCCACGGACGCGGAACCCGGTCTCACGCCTCAGCCGATAGACGCCCTGCGCGCCGCCAACTTCGACTACTTCATCCGGCACGACTTCACCGCGGTCGTTCACGACACCCTCGACACCGCGGCATTGAAGAACGTCGACACCCGCATCGTGCCCGCCGCCGGGCAGACCACTCCGCGGACCGTCTTCGACCGCCGGACCGTGACGGCACTGGCCCGGCTGACCGGCCGCGAACCGAGGGAACTGCCCGGCGGCCACAACGGGAACACCACCCACCCGCGCGCCTACGCCCTGCGCGTCCGGGAGATCCTCGACGCCGGACGCTGACACGCCACGGTCCTCACCACACCCCACCGGGCGTGCACCGGCGCATGCCTGACGGGCCATCACCTCGGACCATTCCACCAATGCCGCCCACCGCCACCTGCTCCCCTAACGCGCGGGAATCGCGACCCCCGAAGCGGGCGCCGATGACGCAGAGGGGTCGGTCAGCGTGGGAGATCTCTCTTGGCGAAGCAGACACGGACCAGGCGGCCCCCTGTCACGGCGTCTCGGGCGGAAGGACGACGAGTCCGGCGACCTTCTCGTCCGTGTCGAACGCGACCCGGGCCTTCATGTCACCGGCCTCATACCGAAGCGGGATGTCGACGACCGTGTGATCGCCGATGCGCCGCACGAAGGGATCCCCCTGCCCGAAGCCCTCGAACGCGCCGACCAGACCGGCGACCGTGGCAAGGCCGTTGCCCCGCACCTCGTCGGTGAACGCCTCCAGAACCTGGGAGTTGAACGACCTCCGGGCTTCGTCCATCCGGCCTTCCAGAACGTCCGTCACGATGGCGAGAGCGCGTTCCGCAGCGTCGGCCATACGCACTGTCTTGTCCATGGGTTCTCCCGTTCGGGGGTCGATGGGTTTGCCGAACCGCTGGAAGGCGGCCTGGCGGGTGACTCCGAGCAGGTCCCCGATCTCCTGCCAGGTGTGACCGGCGTCCCGGGACTGCTGCACACACAGCTTGAGCACCTGTCCCGCCATGTCGTCGACGTCCTGGGAGCGCCGGACCAGGTCAAGGTATGGCGGCGGTTCGAGTGGGTTGCCCAGCGCCTCGGCCAGCGCCGAGGCCTGCTGGGCCAGCTGAGCGCTCAGGGCGCCGAAGGACATCGAGGAATCGGCCACGTGTCAAGGTTGCCTTTACGGATCCATCCTTGTCAAGGAAACCTTTACAGGAGGCGGGTCTCGCCGATGGGATCTGAAACGCACTGCCCGTTCCGGTACATATGGCCGTGGTGGATGCACGTCCCCGACTGCGCAACTCACGCATGCGCAACCACACATGGCGAGGCGAACGCACCGGTGCGGGCCGGGGCAGGCCACGCCGCAACCCACACCACGCGCACGGACAACCCCTCTCCTCGTTCGGCGGCGGAACGCAGCGCAGCGCCGTGCGGAAGGGATCTGGCGGCGACCTGGACGCCGCCCGAACCGACGCTTGCTGACCCCGGATGCGCATGTGCATGAGTACGCGGACTCATGCGGGGCGCAGAAGGCTCGCCGGAGACTGCGCGTATGACACGTATCCGCCCCTCCATCAGCGCGTTCAGTCCGCCGCGGCGCAGCCTCGCAGCTGCCGCTCTCGCAGCCCTGGCACTCACCGGCTGCGGAGGCGACAAGCTGGGCGCCACTGGGCCACTAGGTGAACCGGGCAGAGGTACCGACTCCCAGGTGAATGGCCCACAGTCCTCCCCCGAGCAGGCGGCGTTCGCGGCAATGCTGGACAAGGTGGCGCAGCCGTGTTCTTCGACCGACGGTGCCGCGTCGGGGCCGCCGGACAAGAAGCCGACAGATCCACAGGGGAAGCTGACACTCTCCCCTGGCGAGACTCCCCCGACCACACCGATCGAGCCCGGTGCCCCCACGGAGCCCGAAGCGGAGTTGAGCCACCGCGACCAGTGCGCGAGCGTCCAGCACGAACAGCGCATCATCCGGACATTGCAGGCGATCCCGGAGCCCACTCCCGCCAAGGTCCGCAAGGCCCTGAACACCCTCGGCTACATCGACGAGCGCATCCACGGCCTCGACCAGGACGGAAAGACCACCCGCTTCTACCTCGACCTGCGAGAGAAGGGTGGCCGACTCTGCGAAGCGGGTCATGCCGCGGGAGAACTCACGGACATGACGGTGTGCACAGCCCCTGCCACCGGTTCGTTCGCCGTCACGAAGACGGAAGGGCAACGACCCTGACGGTGGGTTCGTCGGGCCGGGTTGTACGGTTCCCGAGGTGAGCCAGTGGCCGCGACGGGCCGCCGCCCACAGGGCTCGGGCGGCCCATGTTCACCTCAGTCGACCCATGTTCACCCCAGTCGGCCCGGGGCACTCCTCGGGGATACGGGGGTCATCGACGTGCGCTCGCGGCGACGGCCTCGATGCCGGCGGTGAGGAAGGTCATGGCCTCCCCGACGGCCTGGTCGCGCTCGGCTCCCTCGGGATACTGGAAGACCTCGGTGACCACGGCCGCGGCAGCGGCGGCGGCGAGGCGGGGGGCGATCCCGTCCGGGGCCTGGCCGGTGTCCTCGGCGATGATGCGGGCCCCCTCCTCGATGGCCGCCGCCATCCGCGCGGTGCGTACCGCCCGCAGTTCCGGGTTGGCCTCGAACATGCGCAGTTCGAGTTCGTCGGTCTCGTCGTGGCAGGCCATCTCCGCGCGCAGCCAGCCCTCCAAGGCGTGCATGACGCTCTCCCCGGGCGCACGGCCCCGCAGCATCTCGGTCAGCTGGAGCACCGTGGCGTCGAAGGACGCGAAGGCGATGTCCTGTTTGGAGCGGAAGTACAACGTCACCGTGCGCGGGGACACCTCGGCCGCCGCGGCGATCTCCACGATCGTCGTGGCGTCGTAGCCCTGCGCGGCGAAGAGCTCGAAGGCCGCGCGCGTGATCGCGGCCCGCCGCTTGGCCTTGCCGCGTTCGCGTAGGCCGTCCTCCGTCGCAACCCTTTCCATGCCGTCCAGCATAGCTTCGAACTGCATTTTTACATCCAGCGGTAAAGATGCATTACGCTGTAAAAATTCTGGTGGATCGACAGATCCGACAGCTGTCGAACCCAGAGTGTCGAACCCCGAGACGAAAGAGACCTGCCGTGGCGAAACGCTTGTATGCGCTGGGACGTTGGGCGGCGCGCCGCCGGGGCCGGGTGCTCGCGGTGTGGGTGCTGCTCCTCGCGGTGGCCGCCGGTCTGGGCACCGCCCTCGGCGGAAAGGTGGCGACGGAGTTCTCGGTGCCGGGCGTCGAGTCCCAGCAGGCCCAGGACCTGTTGAAGGCGAAGTTCCCGCAAGCCGCCGGCGGCACGGCCCGGGTCGTGTTCGCCGCACCCGAGGGCGCGAAACTCTCCGGCGAGAAGGAGCAGCGCGCCATCGCCGCGACGCTCGAGGAGGTCGCGGCGGTGCCGGGGGTCATCAGCGTCGCCGGCCCCGCGAAGACCGGAGCGGTGTCGAAGGACGGCACCATCGGCTTCGCCGACGCGCTGTTCGGCAAACCGGCCGACAGCGTGCCGCAGTCCGCCAAGGACCGGCTCGACGCCGCCCTGGACCCGGCGAAGAAGGCCGGCCTCGAAGTCGAGCTGGGCGGCACCGTGTCCACCCCGCCGGCCGAGGTCGGAGGCCCCGCCGAGGTCGTGGGCGTGGTCGTGGCCTTCGTGGTGCTCGCGCTCGCGCTCAGCTCACTCGTGGCGGCCGGGCTGCCCCTGGTGACGGCCCTCGTCGGCGTCGGGGTCGGCGTGATGACCGTCCAGTTCCTGTCCCGCTTCATCGATATGACGAACACCGCGACCGTGCTCGCGCTGATGATCGGCCTGGCGGTCGGCATCGACTACGCCCTGTTCATCGTCTCCCGCCACCGTGAACAACTCGCCGACCCCGAGCAGGACGTCCCCGACTCGATCGCCCGCGCCACCGCGACGGCGGGCAGTGCCGTGACCTTCGCGGGCGTGACCGTCATCATCGCGCTCGCCGCGCTCTCGGCCGCCGGCATACCCTTCCTCACCGTGATGGGCCTGGCCGCCGCCGGAACCGTACTCCTCGCCGTCCTGGTCGCCCTCACCCTCGTACCGGCCCTGCTGGGCTACCTCGGCGAACGCCTCCGTCCCAAGAGCGCACGGCCGGGTGCGAGTTCCCCGCGGACTCGGACGCCCGGCCGCGAGCGCGCACCCGGGTCCTGGGGTCTGGCCTGGGGCCGGCTCATGACACGCTTCCCCATCCCGGTCCTGGTCGTGAGCGTCCTCGGCCTGCTCGCCCTCGCCCTGCCCGCCACCGGACTGCGCCTCGGCCTGCCGAGCAACGAGACCCAGCCCACCGCGAGCACCCAGCACAAGAGCTACCAACTCCTCACCAAGGGCTTCGGTCCCGGCTTCAACGCGACCCTCGTGGTCGTCGTCGACGGCACCCGCATACCCACCGCGCAGCGCGCGACGGCCGTCGCGCAGGTCACCGACACCGTCGGCAAGGACCCGGACATCGCGACCGTGGCCCCGCCCAGGGCCACCGAGGACGGCGCGATCACCGTGCTCGGCGTCGTACCGAAGACCGGCCCCGACGACCAGAAGACCACCGACCTGGTGCACCGACTGCGCGACCGTGCGGTGACCCCGGTCACCGACGCCGGCGGTACGGCCTACGTCGCCGGTGCGACCGCCGCCGGAATCGACGTGTCGGCGAAGCTGTCCTCGGCGCTGCCCCTGTTCGTCACGATCATCGTGGTGCTCGCGCTGCTCCTGCTCATGCTGGCCTTCCGCTCGATCCTGGTGCCCCTCAAGGCCGTTCTCGGCTTCCTGCTGTCCATCGCGGCCGGTATCGGCGCGGTCGTGTGGGTCTTCCAGGACGGCCACCTCAGCGGACTCTTCCAGGTCGCGGCGGCAGCCCCGATCGCGTGCTTCGTGCCGGTCCTGCTGATCGGCGTCCTGTTCGGCCTCGCGATGGACTACGAAGTGTTCCTGGTCAGCCGCATGCGGGAGCACTTCCACCACCACCGGGACGCGCGGGCCGCGGTCGAGCACGGCGTGGAACGGAGCGGCCGGGTCGTCACCGCGGCAGCCCTCATCATGGCGGCCGTCTTCGGCGGCTTCATCTTCAACCACGACCCGACCGTCAAGACGATCGGCTTCGCGCTGACCATCGGCGTCCTCATCGACGCCTTCGTGGTCCGCCTCACGATCGTCCCCGCGGTGCTGAGCCTGCTCGGCCGCCACGCCTGGGCCCTCCCCAAATGGCTGGACCGCGCCGTACCGAACATGGACATCGAGGGCGACTCCCTGCCCCCAAGGACCACAGGCAGCCCGGTGGTTACTGCCGCTGCCGAGCTCGTACCGGCCGACAAGAACTGATCGGCAGCTGCGTAGAACTCACTGCCTGACTGGCTGACTACCTGGCTGACGGGCTCACTGACCGTGAAGACGGAGCCGAGGGCTCCTCACCCCGCCGCGGGGTGAGGAGCCCTCCGGCCGTTCATGTCGGGCAGTCCGCAGAAGGTGTCACTCCGGGCCCTCGGGCGAGCGCTCCGGGCGTTTCGCGAGAGAGAGCGCAACGGACGTCGATCCCTCACCGAGGCCCGGCTACGAGCCTTGCTCATGCAGGGCGCGAGTGAACCTCGGCGGTTGACGGCCGTCGGACTGCTGCGTTCCGGGTCGCTCGCAGGGATGCGAGGAGTTGGAGGCGCTCCGCGTCCGCGGTTCCGGGTTCGGCCGTAAAAACCAGGAGGACCGGACCCGGGGTGCCGGGCAGGGGGTAGGTGTCCCAGTCGAGGGTGATTCCGCCGACCTCGGGGTGCAGGAACAGAGTCGTCCCGTGCACGTTCTCCCGGACGTCGTGTCGCGCCCACAGCCGCCGGAAGTCGGGGCTGTGGATGCTCAGTTCGCCTACGAGCGCCGTGGCACGCGGGTGGTCCGGATCGTCCGCGACGGCGGCGCGCAGCATGGCCACGTACTGGCGGGCCATACTCTCCCAGCCCTGGCAGAGCATGCGGGCCTCGGGGTCCCGGAACAAGACGGCGACCATGTTGCGCTCCGCCGGGGGCCGGGAGCTGGGGTCGCCCAGCAGGGCCTCGGCGAGCGGGTTCCAGGCGAGCACGTCGAGATGCCGGCCGAGGACCAGCCCGGGGGTGCCCATGACGTGCAGCAGGCGGCGGGTGCTCTCCGGCACGCGTTCCGCGACGCGGCGTGGCCGGGCGTGCGGGCGACGCCGGGCTGAGCGGGCCAGGTCGAAGAGGTGCCGATGCTCGTCGTCGTCCAGGCGCAGGGCGACGGCCAGGGCGTCGAGGGCGTCGTCGGAGGGCCGTACGTCGCGGCCCTGCTCCATCCGCTGGTAGTAGTCCGTGCTGAGCCCGGCCAGCAACGCGATCTCCTCTCGGCGCAGACCGGTCACTTTCCGTCGCCCTCCCGGCTCCAGGCCGACGTCCTGGGGACGCAGCCGGGCGCGTCGGGCACGGAGGAAATCACCGAGCTCCCGTGCGTAGGGGTGATCGGATGCCATGCCGCCAGTGTGCACGTCGACCGGTGCGCCAGGGTAGGTCTGCCATTCCCAGGCAGACGGGAACGATGGAACCACCTTCGTGTGCTCCTAGCGTTGCCGGCGAACGGTCCCCCGAACCCCTGCAGGAGTGCCGCCATGGCTGCCTGGAACACCCGTCAGATCCCTCACCAGCACGGCAGAATCGCCGTCGTGACCGGGGCGAACTCAGGCTTGGGCCTGGTCACGGCAACCGAGCTCGCCCGGTACGGGGCCAAGGTCGTACTGGCCGTACGCGACACCGCGGCCGGTGAGCGGGCCCGGGACGCGGTCCGCGAGGCGGTACCCGGGGCCGACGCAGAGGTGCGGGAGCTGGATCTGGCCTCGCTGGCCTCGGTCGAGGCATTCGCGAAAGGACTGACCGCCGAGTTCCCGACGATCGACCTGCTGATCAACAATGCCGGTGTGCTGAGGCTCGGACCGGCCCGCACGACGGCCGACGGATTCGAACTCCACATGGGCACCAACATGCTCGGCCATTTCGCTCTGACCGGCCTGCTGCTCGACGCGCTCGGCGGCGCCCACGCCCCGAGGGTGGTCAACATCAGCTCGATCACCCACAAGAACGCGCACCTCGACCCCGACGACCTCATGTCGAGCCGCGCCTATCAGGCACATCACGCCTATAGCCGGTCCAAACTGGCCTCGACCGCTTTCGGCCTCGAACTCGACCGCCGGCTGCGCGACACCGGTTCGCCCATTCTCAGCGTCCTTGCGCACCCCGGAATGAGTCGCAGCAATCTCAACCCGCGCGCCCTGCGGGACCGCGGCCGGTTCGAGCGGGCTGTCGCCCAGACCGTCCTACGGGTCCTACAGGCACCGAGTGAGCGGGGAGCACTGCCCCAGCTGTACGCGGCCACAGCGCCCGATGTGCGCGGTGGTGAATTCTTTGGCCCCTCCGGCTTCAAAGAGATGCGCGGCCGAGGCGTGAACACGGTTCATCCCGGTACCGAGGCCGCCCACCCCGAGACTGGCTATCGACTCTGGACGGAGGCCGAACGGCTGACCGGGGTCACCTACCTCTGATCAGGCGACCTGGTGTGACCGTCAGCGACAGTTGGCCATAGGCGGTGGCGAGATCACTGGTGACTGCGCTGCGTAGAGGGGTAGTTGGCCATTTTGCCCAGATGTTGTTGGCAACTGCGGTCTCCAAGCCGTCTCGGGGATGATGGTCTTATGGATACGGCACCATCGGACCAGCAGGCCCTGGTCGAAGCGGGTTGGCAGAAGGTGCGCGACGACGGGCGGGTTCGTCCGGAACTGCTCGAAGCGGCCTACGCCGAACCCCGCCTGCGCCAGTTGTTCCCCTGGACGGGAATGGGAGAGCTGCACTTCAGCCGCTGCACGGAGTGGCCGTGGGCATGGGACGTTGCTTACATCCAGCCCGCGACAGAAGGCGAATACTGGGTCTCCGGCCCCCTGCGCAGCGAGTCCGTGGGTCCGGCCGCGACGGCACAGGAGGCCGTCATGATGGTGGTCGACCGACTCCCTCCCCACTGCGGACCCGCCCTCGCCGGAACCCGAGAAGAACTCGCCGCCCACGACGCAGGGGTCCCGCCCGCGAACCCCGAGATACCCAGCCCCGACCGCTCTACGAGCTGATCTTGCGTTTCAACCGTCGTGGCCCACTGCCACCTATCGGGTCCCGGCCCGCCTTCGCAGGCGCCAGTCTTCGACAGCGTGACCACCTGTCGCTGCACAGGGCCAACTTTCGGTGCACGTCACACCTGGCCGGGCAGTCCGTGTTGGAGTCAGTCGGTGTCCGTGGCGGCGAGGACCGCGATGTTCTGTCCGCCTGGTCGCAGGACGGCCACGGCGAGGTCCCAGGCCACCTGGTGGAACCAGTCCGATGAAGGGTCCGCGATGAACCAGTGGGCCCGCTCGACCAGCATCGCCGTGTCGTCGACCGGCGCGTCCGGGGCGGCGCCGACCAGGCCGCCGAGCGAGCGCCAGACAGCGAGCCGACCGTACGCACCGAACATGCCGCTGCCGTACGCGGGGCTGCGTACGGCAGCGGTGAGCAGCACCCGCAGCACCCTGTCCGAGGCGGCCGGATGCAGCCGGGCGCTCTGTTCTTTCCCTGGCCACGGGGTCAGCGGCAGACGCTCGAAGACGGCCGCGAAGTCGTCCGCCGAGACAGGGGACGCGCACCAGAACTCCGCTGCGACGACCGTACCGTTGGACTCCTCGCGCCAGTGCCGCACCGCGGCGCTCATGGCCTCGGAAGTCTCAGGCACGGTGACGTCCACCGGATCGGACTCGGCACCGCGCCGGCGCATCTCCGCCGAGACATGGAGTTCGGGTCGGTCGCTGTGCTCCTTCACCGTCGCGGGAGGCATGGCCCACGTCCAGTCGCGCGAAGCGTGGGCCGGCCTGAGCAGCGCGCGTTCCGTGGGCAGCAGGCGGAGCGGCAGGGGCGCGAGCGGATGCCGCCGCGTCACGAGCGCTTCGCCGAAGGACCGCAGAAGGGGGTACTCCGGGACCGCGACGTCCGCGAGCACCAGTTCGTGCAGCAGGCATGCCTTGAACTCGTCCGACGCCGCGATGCCCGGCTCCCCGGCGTAGACGACCGGGACGATGTCCTCGGGCCGCTGCCCCAGGGCAACCAGCTGCGCCAGACGCCGCTCCGCCCTGATCCGTACCGGCCCTTCGGCCGACAGACTGCTCGGCAAGCACAGCAAAGCGCGCAGGCTCCGCTGTCCCGCCGTCGCGGCGAGGGCCGTCTGCAACCGGTCGAGCAGGAAGGCGTGTTCGGACGACTCCTCGCCCCCGCGGGCGGCCCGCCGCGCGAGCTCCGCGCCGAGCAGCGCCGCCCACTCGAAGTCTCCGGACGAAACCCGGCGACGGATCTCCTCGCCGAGCGCGGGCGTCGCGGAGAAGTCACCGTCCAGCAGTCTTTTGGCCCGTGGAGTCATGTCGTCGTGCATGGTGGAATCACTTTGCCTCACCGTCGCCAGGTGCGGGGCCCGTCCGGGCCGGTCGGCGCGCAGCGGGTGACCAGTCCCCCGTGACGGCGCCGCATCGTGCAGGCCATGGGCCGCGCCTTGCGGCAGAACCCGGGACAAGAGTCCCGGACCGGCTCCGCCAAGAACCCTTGCGGTCCCGCGCCGGGCATCCATGCCCTCGCACCGCCCTCCAGCCGGCCGGAAGATCCCAAAACCATGGTCCGCAGGCGGCGTTGCGCGAAATAATGTCCGCCATGACGTCCGAAGGCTCCTCCATCGACCCGTCCAAGCCCAGCATCGCCCGCGTCTACGACTATCTGCTCGGCGGCAAGGACAATTACGCCGTGGACCGTGGGATCGGCGACGTGTTCAAGCGCGACCTGCCCGGTTCGGTGGCCATCGCCTTCGCCAACCGCGCCGCCCTGACCCGGGCGGTCAGGGAGATCGCGAAGGCTACCGGCATCCGGCAGTTCATCGACCTGGGGAGTGGCCTGCCGACCGCGGACAACGTCCACCAGGTCGCGCAACGGCACGCCCCCGAGTCCCGGGTCGTCTACGTCGACATCGACCCCCAGGTACTGGTCCACGGCCGCGCACTGCTGGAGAACAACGACCGGACCCGCGTCGTCGCGGTCGACGTGCGCGACCCCGAAGGCGTCCACGCGCACCCCGACACCCGGGAAATCATCGATTTCACCCGCCCCGTCGCGGTCATCCTCAGCGCCATCCTCCACCACGTCAACGATGACGAGGACCCGGCCGGCATCGTCCGCTACTGGCGAGACCATGTCCCGTCCGGAAGTTACTTCTTCATCAGCCACTTCCGCTCCGGGAACAACCCGGAGACCGCGGAGGCCGAGAAGGTCCTCCAGCAGACGTTCGGCCGCGGCCGGTGGCGCACCGACGCGGAGATCGCCGCCCTGCTGGACGGCCTTGAGATCCTCGACCCCGGGATCGTCCCCGCGTCCCTGTGGCGTCCCGACGAGAACGACAACCCGTGGAACGGCGGCGAAAAACGAGAACTCACGGTCTGGGAGCACCTCATCGCCGCCGGACTGGCCCGGAAAGCCTAGACGTGATCCCCGGACGACGACCGCCGGGCAGCGGCGCCTCCGGCCTCAAGCCTGATACGTAGTCCGACTGCCTGATACGTAGTCCAACTGCCAGCAGCTCCGCACGCACCGCCCGAGCGGAGCCGTGCCGATCCCGCGGTTCCGAGACCGCTCGTGCACTGCGACCGGTGGAAGGTCCCGACCGCGGTAGCCGGACCACTGATGCCACCAGGCAGGGCACAGTCGGCCCGGTCACTAGTGCGGGAAGCGGCGGGGCGGGCGAGTGACTGTGGAGTCACGGAACTCGGCGATCCGCGAGTGGACTTGGCGCATCAGGTGGGTGTCCTCGATCCGATCCAGGTAGAGGCAGCGCGCTGCCAGGCCCGGGAGGTCGAAGGTGAAGTACAGGGACATCAGCGGGTTCACGAACAACTCGCTGCCCCGGGTGCGGTCGGTGAACTGGACGTCGCCGAACGAGCCGCGCACGGCTGCCGCGATGGAACCGTTCACAATGCTGGGGTGATCCGGGGTGTGGTGCTGAGCGTGTGTCACCGCGTCGAGGTACAGAGCGCCCTCACGGGTGGCGCGCGGTATCGAGAACGCACCGAGGTAGGCGCCGTCGCGCTCCAGCGCGGCGATGTTCTCCAGTACCTGTACATGGTTCACGCCGTGGTACGCGTCCACACCGAAGCCGAGTGACACGACGAGCCGGGTCGGTACGCCGTCCAGCGCGGCCAGCGCGGCGACGCTCGTCAGGTCCTCCTCTGGAGTGCCGAGCCCGGCTTCATCGCCGCGCATCAAGATGTCCGTACCGCCGTCGACCAGCACCACGGCGTCGACACTGTGCAGCTCGATCAGTGCTTGGTAGGCGGCGCGCAGCGGGCGGACCCCGGTCTGGGGGAAGGCGTAGACGGTGGACGGGTAGCCGTGCTGGCGCAGCCACTGAGCGAGGGTCCGCTCCGGGAAGTAGCCCTGGTGCAAAGCGGAGTCGGGGGTGACGGCGGCCACGTCGGGGGCGACCCAGTCGTCGAGCGGGAGACCTTCGAGCGCGCTGAAAGAGAGGCTCGCGAGAAATACCTGCTTGCCCTCATGCAGGAGGGAGAGGGCCAACGGCAGGCCGGAGTAGATGTCGAAGCCGCCACCCGCGCCCGCGACGAGGATCCGTTCGGCATCGGCGAGCCGGGTGAAGAGTGGGTTGGCGTTGAGGGACGTCATGACGATCATTGTCCGGGGGCCCGGCCCGGGACGCTCCCGAATTCTCGACGCGACGGCGAAGCCAAGGAGTAACCGGGATCAAGGCCTCGGACGCGGGAGGTCTCCGGGGCCGGAGCGTCAGGTCTCCCGCTGACGTCCCGCACACAGACCGGCTTTGTTCACGGGGACGGGCTCCGGCTCAACTTCTGTGACGCCACCACTCTGAGTGACAACCGACCTCTTCGAGCCGTACGCGAAAAGGACCCGGCCACGACCACGCCCGCGCTCAGATGCCGGGTCGATCTGTTGGTGATCGGCGTCAACCCGTACGGCCCGTGACGCGCCGAGGGTCTGCTCAGTGTCCGCCCCGGTTCTCGACGCAGGGCCCGGACGGGTCGGGTTCGGCATAGGCGCCGTACACCTCGGTCGTCACGCCCCTCGGCGTGATCTCGGCGGAAACGCAGGCCTTGCCGTTGTGGAAGGAGAACCAGACCCGCTCGTACTGGGGCCACCCGGAGCTGATCGCGAGCCCGTTGTCGTCGCCGCATCCCCACTTGGCCATCAAAGCCCGTACGTCCTTCTCGGCGAACTGCTTCTTCTTTCGCATCATCTCCAGAGCGGGACGGAGCAGACGCACGCTGGCCTCCCCGGCCGCCCGGTTCCCGGGGGCGAGTCTCCCGGACATGCGGTACGCGTGGTTCTCGTCGTAGTGCGGATTCTCCGGGAGTGCGCTGCTGCCCGGAGCCGTCCGCGCGGACGATGATGACGAGGGCGCGCTGTCGCTGGCTCCCTTGGCGCATTCGGGCCTTCGTGTGAGTGATGGCGAGGGCGTGGCGGTGGCCGGCGCCAGGGCGTTGTCGTCCGCGGAGGGTTCGGCCTGCACTCCGCAGGCCGTCATGAGCGCGGCCGAGGCGAACACGGCGATGGACAGCATGCGGCGATTCGACATGCCCTGATCATCACCCCGCTCATGATGGCGTGCCTGAGTACCCCTACTCAACAAAGCGTGCCCGCCGGTCGAGAAGCGCTGACCGCTCCGACGGCGCGTGGCGTGGCGGATGGCCGGCTGACAGCGCGGTGGAGGTCTCGCTGTGGCCGTTGGCCACGACAGGCGCCGGAGGTCAGTCTCGCCGACCCCAGTCCAGACGGTCGGCCAGACCGGCGGCGGTGAAGGCGGCTGCCAGTTCGTCGTGGCCTTCGGTGAAGTGGGCCCAGCTGTCGTAGTGGACGGGGACCACGCGGCCGGCACCGAGGAGTTGGGCGGCCTCGGCGGCCTGGGTGCTGTCGAGGACGATCAGCTGGTTGTCGAAGAGCGCGGGGAAGCGGGGGGCGCCGGCGAAGAGGAGGGCGGTGTCAACGGGGCCGAAGCGCTCGGCGATCTCCTTGACCGCGTCGAGGGAGGCGTTGTCGCCGCTGACGTAGACGGTCGGCAGACCCTTCCCGGTCAGGATGAAGCCGACGACCTGGCCGGTGATCGGCTCGACCTCCTCACGCGGGCCGGGACCGTGGACAGCGGGGACACCGGTCACGGTGATCGTGCCGCCGTCGGGTCGGTTCAGCTCGATGGACTCCCAGTCGGCCAGGCCCTTGGCCTTCTCCCCCAGGCGCTGTCCGCCACTGGGGGTGGTGAGGGTGAGCGGGACGTCGGCGAGCAGGGCCCGGCCGGAGGTGTCGAGGTTGTCGGGGTGCTCGTCGTGCGAGAGCAGGACCACGTCGATGGGGCCGAGGTCGCCGGGGGTGCCGCTGGAGGGAGCGGTCTTGGTCAGGAACCGGCCGTCGGGACGGCCGTAGTCGCCCGGGGCGTCGAAGGTCGGATCGGTGAGGAAGCGCAGGCCGCCGTACTCGAAGAGGGTGGTCGGACCGCCGAAGACGCGGACTGGGAACGGGCTGCTCGTTGCGGGGAGGGAAGCCATCAAGCACCTCACGGATAGATATCGTCGAACCGTGAAGTAACCGTAGTCACTTCTCACGGATGCATGCAAGCCGTACCATGAGAAACATGAAGGAGTCCGTGATCGAACAGGCCGCCGTGCCGCCCGCACAGGGCGAGGAAGAGCACCTCTCTCTCGCCCTTGCCAACAGCGCGATCACGCTGCCCGGCGGGCACACGGTCGATTCTCTGGGCTCTCCCGCGCAGGCGAATCACTGGCTGGCGGAACGCGGTCTCGCTCCGGTCGACGCCGGCATGCGGGAGATGTGCGCGGCGCAACTGCGCTCGCTGCGTGAACAGATCAGGTCGCTGTTCGCCTCCCGGGCAGAAGGACTGCCCGCCCTCCCCGCCGCGGTCAGGGCCATCAACGACGCGATGACCCGCGTCCCCACGGCCCCGTTGCTGCAGTGGGACGACAAGACCGGTCCCTACCGCGCCGTCCTCCACCCCACCACCGCGATCGTGGACCACGCCCTGGCCACTCTCGCCGCTGATGCCTCCGACCTGCTCACGGGCCCCGACGCGGACCGCCTCACCGCCTGCGGCTCCACACCCTGCAACCGCTACCTGCTCCGCTACGGCCGCCGCCACTGGTGCTCCACCCGCTGCGGCGACCGCGCCCGAGCCGCCCGCGCCTACGCCCGCCGCACCACCTCCCCATGACGCTCAGCCACTCAGTGACCAGCAGCGCTGAATCCAACTATCCCAGGGCTCGCTGCTTGTGCAGGCCGGTGCTCGCCCGGAACCGGAGTCGTCCGCACCGGTCCTTGTCCTCGTCCGTTGCGTCGTCGGCGCAACAACAGTGCTGCGACAGCCAGCGCAGATCCTCCGGGTCGAGCCAGAGAGCGATACGGCCTTGTGCAGCCTCGACTTGTGGATCCGTGGGCTGTGGCGACGTCATGGGGTCTGACTGTATGCGCAGCTCATGACATCTCATGGCATCTCATGGTTGGTGAGGAGTCCGCACACGGAGTGGTGACCGGCGGCACCGCGCAGGCCAATGGCGTCCGCCACAGGCGTCGTCGAGGCTGCCGGCGGTCGGCGGGTGGTCGCCCGCCGACCGTGGGCGGAGTCGGACCGGAGCCGGAAGGGTCAGTCGCCGTGCCGCTCGCAGACGAAGGTGTGGTCGCCGGGTCCTACGTTCGCGACGGTGAGTGTGCCGTCGACCACGGCGACGTCGCGTGTCGATGCCCGTCGGCCGTCCCACAGTGTCCGCCGGCCGGTGCGCACGCGTTGCCCGCGCGGGTCGCCGGGGAAGGCGACCACTCCCTGGGTATGCCCAGGCCCGTGGACGGTGAGGCGGAAGGAGTGCGCGCCGTTCTCCCATTCGACACTCAAGGGGCCTTGAGGCGTGGGCAGTTGGCCTGCCGCCCAGTCGACATCGGCGGGTTGTGGGCGCACCTCCCAGGTGGCGTAACCGGGCGAGGTCGGCCGGGCACCGAGCAGGTGGTGGGTCAGGGCCGGCAGGACACCGGTGGACCATCCGTGAGCCATGCTGGTGTAGGCGCCCTCGTACAGGGAGCCGCCCGGCCCGATGCCTTCCCAGTGGGTGATGCCGGGGTCGTTCCTGTCCATCCAGCCGTACGTGCGACGGATCTGGTCCAGTGCGGAGTCGGCCCGCCCGGCCAGGAATCGCGCTTCTATCTCCGGATAGGAGGTGAAGGCGTAGACCCGCTGAGAGGCCTGGTCGAAGAGGGTGTCGTTGTCCATGAACGCGTTCCCGTAGGCCCGCTTGGTCGTCGCGTCGAGATGGGCGAGCGCTGATGCGGCACGGTCGGCGTCGGCGATTCCGGTGACGACGGCCAGGGAGTTGCCGTCCTGGGCGTGGCGCGCCGCGCCGGTCCCGGAGTCCAGATAGGCGCCCGCGTCGGTGTCCCACAGCAGCGAGTTGACGGCCTGCGCGACCTTCTCCGCTCGGGCGCTCCAGCGCGAGGCGTCGGCACTTTGACCCAGCAGCCGGGCCAGCCGGGCCGCGCCCTGGAGGGCCTGGACGTAGAGCGCGTTGTAATAGGTGACGCGGCCCGTGCGGCCCAGGAAGGCGTAGTCGCCGTACCCTCCGGTGTCGTTGAGGCCCTTGCTCAGCAGACCCGCCTCGTCGGTGACGCTGGGGTACCAGGTGTCGAGGACCTTCAGCAGAGTCGGGTAGTAGCGGGTGGCGTACCGGCGGTCGCCGGTGTAGAGGACGTAGTCCCAGCTGCAAGTGACCCAGTACAGCGGGTAGTCGAAGAGGGGCAGGGTGTAGTTTCCGATGGAGGCGGGCGGGATCCAGCCGTCGGCGCGCTGGTGGTCGGCGAGGTCGGCCAGGACGTTGCGCGCCGCCTCGGCGGCGTCGTCGTGGGTCAGATAGAGGGTGCGCGCGGAGACGGCGAGGTCGCCGACGTACGGGTCGCGGTCACGCTTGGCACCGTCCTGCAGGACCAGTTTCCCTTCGAGCGAGGCGCTCCAGGCATTGCGTGGATCGACGTCGTCCTGGCGAAAGGTGTCGATGACCAGTTCGTTGGTGTACGAGGCGCCGTACCAGTAACGATTCAACTCGTCGTCGGAGCAGAGGAACCAGCCGCGGTAGGTGCTGGGCGTGCCCAGATACGCGGTGAACTGCAGCGCGATCGAGTCGATCTCCACCGTCCCCCAGGGCTGGGCGGCGGGGCTGTCCGAGGCCAGCGCGTCGAGGCTGATCCTGAGATAGCGGAACCCGTGCAGTCCGTCGGCGAAAACCTGGTCACCTGTCTGGAAGCCCTTGTGGTCCGTCCAGTTGGCGCCCTTCGCGGGGACGGCGAACTGATCCGTGCCCTGTCCGGCCCCGCCCGCTTGGTCGGAGCGGGTGAAGTCCGAGCGGTCGGTGAGGAATTGCCGGGTCTCGGAGAACGCCACCCGCACGCCGGGGGAGTTGTCGGACGCCGAGGTGAACCGGATCCGTGGATGGCCGACCACGACCTTGCCGAAGTCCACGGTGATGCTCGGTACGGGAATCGGGGTGACGGGCGCGGGCCAGACCTCGTTGATCCGCGTGAAGTACCCGTGCGGTGTGTCCTGCGCGTTGGTCACCGTGATGCGCACGCGATCGGTACTGACCTCCTGCGCGAACGGAACGGCCTTCTGGATCGCGTCGTTGCCGGTGACCGTGGCGGCGGTGTGCCAGTCGCCGTCGCGCCACACGTCCACGGTGCAGTCGCTCGGCACGCCGTCGCTGTTGGAGATCAGCGTGATGCCCGTCAAGGGCGTGACCTGCGGCAGGTTGATGGTGAGGACGTCGGGGAACGCCCCCGGCGTGTCGTCGTTCCAGAAGGTGTCGGGGTTGCCGTCGATCGCGTTGGCGGCGTCGTAGGTGCGCGGCTGCCCGTCGTTGCCGTTGTTGCCCGCATGAGCCGACGAGGCCTCGGCCGTGGTGCCGTCGGGCCAGCGCGGCGGCGCCACGGGACGCGGGCGCCGCAGGACGGATCTGGCACCGCCGGGCTCGAGCAGCGCCTCGGGGTTCGTCACGTCGCCGCTCGCCGCGATGATCCGCACGGGGCGGACCGTGCGGGAGGACGGACCCTGAACGTACCGGTGCCAGCCGCCGGGGCGGCGCGACGGGCCTCCAGCGGTGGAAGGGGAGGCTTTCTGGGAGGTTAGCGCCTCGGCTGAGGGGGTCGCGACGCCGAGGGATACGGCCGAGAGCCCGACGGTGCCGGCGGTCGCCAGCACCGTTCGCCTGGAAAGACCCTTGTCCGGTGAGCTGTTCGATGCCATGAAGCTTCCCACTCTTCCTTGGGCAAGAACGAATTGAATCGTTTCAATCCTTAGTTGCGAGGCGACGATATCTCGCTCACGGAGCGCCCGTACAGCGTCGGGACAGAAGCAGTTTCAGGACGGAGGGCGACGATCCCACCGTCGCGCATAAGGCATACCCGGAGTCGGTCGGTGGCCGGCCGGGTGTCATCGACGCTGGGGAATTCCCGCCGTCCATCGTCGGGACCGGTCGGAGGCCCTACTATCGGCGTGAATGGGGACTCCGCTCACGACTCCGAACGATGTGGCCCAAGCAGCCATTGAGGCGGCGGCATCCAATCGCATGAAGCGTCAGCCCTGCCGAACCCACCCGTCAGGAAGCTTTGGCTAGGTTCGGCTTTCCCGTCCGGCGCGCTCGTCGCCCTCGCGGTACAGCACCAGATGCTCGTGGTAGAGAACGTCGTCGCGGATGTCGCCAGTGGCCGTGAAGCCGGTGTCGTCGACGTAGTCGAGATGGCTGCCGGTGACGGTGTAGCTGCCGGTGTAGGCGCTCGGGCGGTTGCCGCGGGCTTCGTCGTAGCGGCCGTTCGGCAGCAGTTCCTGGCGGATGAACCCGTCGGCTGTCACCCACATCCCGAGGTACGGATGCGGATCGCCGGGCGTGTCGTTGCTGGTCATGCTTCCACGATCGGCCCGGCGGCCGGAGGGAACCAGGCCGCCGTCTCCCCAGGTGAGCGCTTCCTGGGTGCCGGGCACCCAGTATCGCGGTCCGGCCGGAGCGTGGGTGCCCGGCACCTAGGGACAAGGCGGCCTGGTTCCGGTTCCCCGGCGCGGCGAGCCTGATGGTCAGGCGGCTGCCGTAGCCGCCGGACACTCGCCTCGCACCCGCGTCGACGCTCACTCCCGCAGCGGACACATCGACGAGGCGACTCCACCGAGGAGTACGCGATGACCATCACCACCACCGGCACCGTGAGTTGGAACGCCGAGGCGCTGGACGAGATCGTGTCGAACGACGAGGGGCGTCCGGTCCTCTTCACGAATGCCCGGATCCTGACGATGGACCCGTTGATCGGGGCCATGGTCGGCGCCGACATCCTGTTCGCCGGCCCGTTGATCGTGGGGGTCGGCCCCGGCATCGTCACCGCGGCCGGGGACGACGACGCCATCGTCGTCGACGCCACCGGCACGACCGTCGTCCCCGCCGTCATGGACGCCATCGCGCTGGCAGGCGGCCGCGGCCACCGTTCGGAGTACGTCGCGACACTGGCACCGGGCAACACCACCGACTTCCTGGTGGTGCCCGACGAACTGGCCGACGACGTACCGAGCGCGGTGGCCACCCTCCTGTCCCACCCGCAGCAGATCCGCGCACTCGTGGCGGCAGGCCGGCCGGTGCTGTGGGCCGGCACCGACGTCCCCGGCCGGACCACCGCACCTGAGACGGGCATCCCGGCCGCCGCGGACCTGACCGACAGCCCGCGTGTCGGTGTCTGGATCGACCGGAACGACTTCCTGCACCAGGAACTCACGGCCGACGGCCGCTACGACGAGACCCGGGGCGGCCGTCCGCATGCCTACCAGGGCCGGTACTGGATCGACGGCGACCGCATCGATTACCTCGACGACCTCGGCTTCTGGGCCTACGGCGAGTTCCGGGATGACGAGCTCCACCACGCGGGCTACGTCATGAAACTCGGCTGAACGCATCCAGGCGGCGCGGCCGTCGTCCTCTACGGACGCGGCATGGTCAGCGACGCGAGCCTCGGCCCTCAGCTCAGCGGCGCGTCGAGCGGCCTGGACTTCGATGACATTCTCCGGATCGTTGCCGCCGCGCTCACCCAGGGCGTCCTGCTCGCCCTGTCCGTGCCGCGGCACGGAGTCACCCCCGCCCACACACCATCCCCAGTCACGGCAAAGGAGTCCGTCATGGCAGGCCTGGAACTGATCGCCGTCGTCGCCGTCGTGGTCCTCCTGATGGGCTGGCTGTCGCGTCGTACGGGCCTGAGTGAACCACTTCTGCTGCTTGGCGCGGGCTGCCTCGTCGGACTGACACCGCCCCTGGCGTCGTTCACGCTGTCCCCCGAGGTCGTTCTGTTCCTCTTCCTGCCGGCCCTGTTGTACTGGGAGGCGCTCACCTCCTCGGTCCGCGAGATCCGAGACAACTTCCGCAGCATCGCCCTCCAGTCCACCGGGCTGGTCCTGGCGACGGCCGGCGCCGTCGCGGCCGTCGCCCATGTGCTGGGCTACGGATGGCCCGTCGCCTTCGTCCTCGGCGCCGTACTGGCCCCGACCGACGCTGCGGCAGTCGCCGCCGTCGCAAGGGCCATGCCGCGCCGCATCCTGACCGTGCTGCGCACCGAGAGCCTGCTCAACGACGGCACCGCGCTGGTCCTGCTGGCCGTGGCCGTCGATGTCGTCACCGACGAACGGCCCTTCTCCTGGACCGGCACGGCGCTCGCCTTCGCCGAGTCCTACGCAGGCGGAATCCTGGTCGGCGGCGCGGTCGCCCTGCTCCTGATCCCGGTCCGACGCCGACTGCCCGATCCGCTGCTGCACAGCGTGCTGAGCGTCGCCACACCGTTCCTGTCCTACCTGCCCGCTGAGCGCCTGCACGTGTCCGGCGTCCTCGCCGTCGTCACCTGCGGTCTGATGACCACCCGGTTCGGCCCACGGGTCATCGGTCCCGACGCCCGTATCCAGGCGGTCGCCTTCTGGGAAGTGGCCAGCTACCTGCTCAACAGCGCACTGTTCGTCCTCGTAGGAATTCAACTGCCTTCAGCTGTCGAGGCGTTGACATCCGTTTCTCTGGTCCGGGCACTGTTCGCCGCCCTGGCGGTGAGCGTCGCCGTGATCGGGACCCGGATCGCGTGGTTCTACTCGGTCCCCTATCTCGTCAGGCTCCTGGACCGCCGTCCCCGGCAGCGTGAGCGCCGTATCACCGGACGCCAGCGCCTGCCGCTGGCGTGGGCGGGGATGCGTGGCGCCATCTCACTGGCCGCGGCGTTGACCGTGCCCGCCACGACCGCTGGGGGACATGTCGTCGGACAGCGTGACGCCGTCGTGTTCCTCACGGCCGTCGTCATCGTCGTCACACTCACCGCCCTCGGGCCCACGCTGCCGGCCGTGGTCCGTCGGGCCCACTTTCCCGAGGACGTCGGCAAGAGCACCGAACTCACCCTGGTCCGGCGTCAGATGAGCGGCGCCGCACTGCACGCCCTGCCCGAACTGGCCGAGCGGTTCGGGGTCGCCGAGCAGGACACCCGGCGCATGGTCCAGGACATCGAGGACCGCACGACCCCCGCTCCGGCCACCGCACGCCGGCAGGAGAGCGTACGGAGACTCGAACTCGCCCTGCTCCAGGTCAAGCGGGACACACTCGCGGACCTGCGCGACGCCGGCCGTATCGACGACATCGTCCTGCGGACCGTGCAGCGCATGCTCGACGTCGAGGCGGTCCGGCTGAAGGGTAAGGTGCTTCGCCCAGCCACCCCGTCTTCATGAGATGGCTCTCCGCATTCTCGGCGATTGAGCCCATGTCGCAAGGGCCCGCTCCACTGGTCCTCCGTCCCGCCCATGTCCCGCTGCGCGAAAGGCCCTTGTCGCCGTCATGCGAACAACGATCCGACCCGAACGACATCCACGGCTGTTCGTCCACGCGGTCATCTGGGCGACCGTCACGACCCTCCTCACCGCGTGCGGTGAGTCTGCCGCGAAAAGGCCGCCGCATCCCACGGGCAGGCCCACGGTCACATCATGCCTGACGCCGTCCGGGGATCTCATGGCCGACGTGGACGGCGACGGCCGTATCGACCGCGTCTCCGACCCCTCTCACACTGGTGCTCGACTTGGCATCGCCTTCGGCAGGAAGACGGGCTACGGCACTCCGGTCGGCGTGCGAAAGCTGGTCAGCGGCTCCGGCTCGGGCTCGGGCGAGAAAGACGTGGTCGGAGCGGTGGCTGACTTCGACGGCGACGGATGGAGCGACCTGGTCGTGGTGGCCACCGGACAGAATCAAGGGGACGACGCGATCGAGCCGACTGTGGCGCAGCTGGTGTCAGGGCCCTTCTCGGCGTCCGGCCGCGGGCAGCACTCCCGGCACCTCGACCTCGTCGAGACACGCGGCGTCGCCGTGGCCGACTACGACCACAACTCACGCCCGGACCTTGCCGTGTTCTCCTACTCGGGCGACGGCGTCTACCAGACGGAGGCGCGCCTCGGCAGCGCGGACACGGGCCTCGCCGACGCCACCGCGGCCACCACCACGAAGTACACCGTCGATGTGTACCAGCGAAACCCCGTCGAACTGCCGCGCTCGGGCCTGAAGGCGTTCTACCCGCAGTGCGCGGAGACCGGCGACCAGCACTGAGTCATGTCCGATCCTCTCGGCCTCTCCCGAACGGATGGAGGCATGGCGGAGGTATGCCGGCGGCCATCAAGGCGATGCGCTCGACGATGTCCGTCAGGTCGGCCGCGAGGATGAGGGCCGATGGAACGCTCCAGCCCTTCACGAAGCCCTTCTGTGCACCGTTGGCCCAGTGACAGGTCGCCCACGGCGGCAGAAGGTCACTGTCGTAGCGGACGACACGCACCCCGTTCCGCACCGGACCGTCGAACGACTCCAGGAACCGGCATTCTCGGTAGCGTGACCATCTGCTGCATGGAGTGTCCATGTGTCCGGCCGGTCCCTGCGACGGCTTCCGACGGAGAGTAGCGAGACCGCAATGAGTGAACTGACGAAGCCCGAGGTCGACGTTCCAGAGGGTGACGCGCCTACCGAGCTGACCGTCCGGGACCTGGTCGTCGGGGACGGGGCGGAGGTGAAGCCGGGCATGGTGGTCAAGGTCCACTATGTCGGGGTGACCTTCGAGTCCGGGAAGGAGTTCGATGCCTCCTGGGACCGGGGGCAGCCGTACAAGTTCGCCCTGGGTAGCGGCAAGGTCATCAAGGGCTGGGACCGGGGGGTGAGGGGCATGAAGGTCGGGGGTCGGCGCGAGATCATCGTTCCCCCGCGTCTCGGCTACGGCAAGCAGTCGCCCTCGCCGTTGATCCCGAGCGGCTCGACCCTGGTCTTCGTGGTGGACCTACTGGACTCGTATTCCAGCACGACTGGGTGGAGCAACACCTCGTGACCCTGGCCGCTCCTCCCCTACGACGTGCCGCTGAGCACGTCCGGTCCTTCTCCGCCTCCCGGGAGGCGATCGCCATGCATCGATGCTTGATCTTCAACACACCGTCCGCCACCGTACGAATGCGGCAGTAGGGACAGAACGTCGTCTCCACCGATGACTTTCGGCGTTCGCGACGATCCATGCTCATGGCACGAAGCGAGGAGCGAGGAGTACGGAAGATGACCAAGTTCGTCTTGATTCCGGGGGCCGGCGGCGCGGCCTGGTACTGGCATCGCGTGGTCCCCGAGCTGCGGGCCGCCGGACACGACGCAGTCGCCGTCGATCTGCCCGGCGCGGACGGGTGCGTCGGGCTGCCTGAGTACGCGGACGCTGTGGTCGCCTCGATCGGCAACGATGATGACGTCGTGCTGGTGGCCCAGTCGATGGGCGGCTTCACTGCCCCGATGGTCTGCGATCGTGTGCGGGTGGATCTGCTGGTACTGGTCAACGCGATGATCCCTTTGCCGGGCGAGACGCCCGGACAGTGGTGGGACAACACCGGATCGGCAGAGGCCCGCGTCACCGCAGCCGAAACAGGCGGGTACACCCCCGAGTTCGACCTGGCCACCTACTTCCTTCACGACGTGCCGGACGAGATCGTTGCCGCCGGTGCGGCGCACGAGCGGCCTGAGGCCGACATCGCGTTCAGCCAGCCCTGTGACATCGAGCGGTGGCCTGACGTGGCAACACGCGTACTTGTCGCCGCTGGAGACCGGTTCTTCCCCCTGGAGTTCCAGCGCCGAGTGGCCCGCGACCGCCTCGGGATCGACATCGACCAGATCCCCGGCGGTCACCTGGTGGCGCTGTCCCGCCCGGCCGAGCTGGTGGACCGGCTGATCGAGTACTTGCCCTGAACTGAACGGCTGTCACGATCGCCACGTTGCCGGCCCAATTGGCCGCGGTGGCCGTCGAGTCGCCCAGCACCCTGTCCGGGTCGAGAGGGTCACGCCAGGCACAGGTCGCGAACCGGGCCTCGAGACTCTCCACGGCGATCCGGTACTCGGCGCTGTCCGGTTCCGGTGCGGTACGGGGGAAGCCGCCGGACTCCAGGAAGATCCGCGCTTTGTCCGCGCCCGTTCTCCCCGGGAGCCCCGTGCAGCCACCTGAACGCGTCCCGACCGACGGGCGCGCGGCCACCTGACGACGACCATCAATAGACGACCGACGAAACGGCCGGAGACGAGCACCATGACCATCGGTGTTTCGGCGGCTTCACAGGGTCCATTCCCAAAGTGCTCCGCTCTGGTCGGCGCGGAACCCGAACGACTCGTTGACGTGAAGCATTGCGGCGTTCCCGACCGCGTTCCAGGTCGCCACGGTCGCCAGTTCGGGCTCGTGTTCAGCGGTCCACGACAGGTTCGCACGCTTGAGGACCGCTCCCAGGCCGTGACCTCGGTGACCCGGAAGCACGATGGTGTCCCACTGGCTCGCATGCCGTTGGTGCGAGTCGGCCATGCCGAGCGCCGAGTATCCGACCAGCAGGCCCGTGCGCCGGTGCCGTACGGCGGTCAGATAGGTGCGGTAACCCCACGCGTGAAGCACGGAGTACAGCTCTTGGACCTTGTCTTCGTCGAAGTTTTCAGGCACCTGGTCGCCGCCGGAACGCGCGGCTTCTTCGGCTGCGAGACGGGACGACATCTCGGCGAACGCCTCCCGGTGCCCGGTGGGGACGCCGCCCCGCCAATGCAGCAGCTCATATCCCGCACCGCTATCGCTGTAGGCGATCGGCTCGGTCGAGGCCATGCGCAGCGACATCCGCTGATAGCGCAGGCTGCATGCCGCCCCGGTGGCCTCGGCGAACGCCTCACCCGGGCCCGCGCCGTGCATGGGGCCGGACGTGAAAACGCTGATCTTCTGGACACCGAGTCCTGCCAGGTGGCGGGTGGCGGTGGCCAGGAGGCGGCTTCCGATGCCCACGCGGCGGGCATGGGGATGAACCGCGAAGTGCACGACGTCGGCGGTCCGTCGTCGGCCGGCCTCGGGCACGCCGATCGCGCACAATCCCACCGGCAGACCCTCCGCCCAAGCGCCCCAGGCCGACACGGAGGTCCCGGGCCGCGGATGAATCATCTGCCCGAGGAAGGCCTTCCGGCAGGACGAAGGGCCATCCGGGAGGTCCACGGCCTGCGCTTCTCGCTGCACCCGATGGAACTCCCCCAAGGTGTGCTCTTCACCGAGGCCCAACGGCTCGATCGAGACGGAATCCTTTGTCATGGACGATGGTCTCCTGCCGTGCTGGGCGTGCGTTCCCACACCGTAGCGCCGACAAATCGCGGACGGGCGGGCACGTGGTACTCACCAGAAGGCGAGTGAAGTGCAAGGTCCGCGAGACCACCGGAGCGGTCTTCGTCGCGGTCGCCGGTTCACCGGCCTGTCCCCCGTACGTGTGCCAGGCCGCCACGACGGTCACGGGCAGCTGCGGTGCATCGGCCGCAACGCCGTCCTCCCCCGGGGCCCATGCGCTGCGGTTGTCAGACTCCTCGCGGTGGCACAGGGCGGGCATCCGTCGACGGAGTGACCGTTGTCCACCGGATGGGCATCCGGGAAACCCTGGACGTCAGGCCGACACAGCCCGAACCGATGGTGGAAGGTGGAAGTCGGAGCGGACGTCGCCCGCGACACATCCGGCCGGTGGCCGCATCCCGCGCGCCGACATCGTGCCCCGCATAGCCCTCACCCCCGCCTCCGTTCTCCACGCCGCGGCGCCCGTGTGATCGATACGCAATCAGCCCCGGCCGGTGTCGGTCCCGGCCGGGGCTGATGTTGACGTACGTGGTCGTGAAGGGCGGTCGCCTACGCGGCGAAAGGCTCCATGAGGCTTCAGCCGAACGATCGTCCTCATGGGCTATGGGTGAGGCCCGGGGACACTGTCCCCTTCACCACCACGGCTTGTCCAACCACGGCAGCGGTACGGATGTTCCCGGCCCAGCAGTCGGGTCCGCCCCGGTAGGCCCATCACGGACCCGACCGGCTCTGGGCGAGTCGACCACACCGTCGCATGACCAGCCCCTCGGCCGGCCGCACATGCCGTGCCGGCCGTCGGCGACGGAGGTCAGGCGTTCGGCCCCGGCAGGGCGTGGCGAAGGCCAAGGAAGGCGGTCGCGGTCACAGTCCGGCGATGTCCCCGGCTCTCTTCGCGACGGAGTCGAGTGCGTCGACGACGGCGTTGTGCCGCCTCGCGCGCGCTGCCCGGTCCGCGGGCACCAGGCGCGTGGCGGTCTGCACGGCGTAGGCGTCCGGGTCACCGAAGGCAGACCGTGGGTGTTCTCCCGTCTCCGCACAGTGCGCCGTGACGTCCTTGACCGCCTGAAGCACGACCGCCCGGTCCACGCCCGGCTGCATGGCCAGCCGTACCTGGAAACGCGCCATCCACTTCTCGCGGTCCTTCTCCCTCGCCGCCTCCGTCGTCATGTCCTTCTTCGCCACGTACTCTCCCCGGTGATCAGCGGCCGTCCGTCGTGGAGTGGGACGCGAGGGCGTCGAAGTGGGTTGCGTGAGCGGGGTCCGGTGGGTTCCGGGTGAATGCCGGGACAGTCGGGCGGGACCGGGCGGGGCGTGGTTTGCGGTTTGCGCTTCGCGGGGGACCGGCCCGGCGTGGGGGGGGGACCTGCTCGGTCCGGCGGGATGTCACGTCGTACGGGCAAGCGGTCGGCCCGGCATGCGGCCGGCGAAGTTCATGTGCGGGTGCGGGTGCGGGCCTGGCCGTAATCGGCCTTGGCGGGCGCTGGCGCTGGGGGCCGGAGTGCCTTCGTCCTGCGTGCGGTGGTCGTCCGTCTCGATGCGGGTGCGGGTGCGGGGCGCTGGGTGCGGGTGCGGGTGCGGGGCGCTGTGGGGGGCGTGGTCCGGGATGGCGGTCGGCCGGGGGTGCGGCCGTGCTGTTGTCCGGGCAGGTGCCGCCGTTGCGGAGTGGGGCGGCTCGGCTCGGCTCGGCTCGTGTCAGCTGTGGTTCTGGGACCAGACGACCTGGTCCGCGTACCAACGCGCGGGAGTGACAACGTGCACGGACGCCGCAGCCTCGACCTGGTCCGCGTACCAACGGGCGGGAGTGACAACGTGCACGGACGCCGCAGCCTCGACCTGGTCCGCGTACCAACGCGCGGGAGTAACGGCGTGCACGGACGCCGCGGCCTCGACCTGGTCCGCGTACCAACGCGCGGGAGTAACGGCGTGCACGGACGCCACATCCTCGACCTGGCCCTCGTACCAACGCACGGCGCTCACACCCTGCGACGGCGCGGCTTCGGCCTGGTCCGCGTAGCGGGCGGCCTGCTCACTGCCGGTCACGGAGGTGACAGTCACGTACTGCGT
>NZ_JBHWEL010000019.1:0-22382 GCF_042734135.1 Streptomyces sp. NPDC059668
GGCGTAGACCTGCGGCGGGGCGCGCAGACCCCACCCACCCGACACCCTCGGGCCCGCGGCGCCCCCGCGCCCCCCCCCACTTTCGTAAGCCGGTAGGCCGCTACGCCGGTGCGTGGGTAGGCGGATGGACCGGCAGGCCGCTGGTCAGCACGTCGATACGTTGACACGTCGTCGCGCGGCCAGACCGCCGCGTGGGTGCTTCGGTGGGTCGGTCGACCGGACGCCGGCGTCAGCGGCTCAGTCGCGTGTCCGCAGGTAGCCGCGCCAGCCGCCGTACTCGGTGATGTCCTCGGCGCCTTCCAGCGCGCAGGGCTCGCACAGGAAGCCCGGTACGTACGTGCCGTCGGCCAGTTCGACCGGGCCGAGCGCCATCGGAGGGGGCAGTTCGGCGAGCAGGCGCCCGAGGCCCTCGGCGGGCAGCCGCCACACCTCCGCCTCGATGGAGGCCCCGCCCGCGCCGGTGCGGACCAGACCGGGCTTGGGGGGTGTGGTGGCCAGGGCGTGCAGCTGGTACGCGGACGCCGTCGCCGTCGTACGCTCCCACTCGGCGCCCAGGGCGAGGAGCTGTGGGTTCAGGGGCTGGCCCGTCAGATGGGCGCCGACCACGGCGACACGTGTCCACGGCCGGAGCAGGGTGGCGATCCGGGCGAGGCGTTCGTCGGTGAACGCGGGGCCGACCAGCATGACCCCGAAGGGCAGTCCGCCCACGGTGCCCGCCGGAACGGCGACGGCGGCCTGGTCGAAGAGGTTCGTGGAGTTGGTGAAACGCCCCAGGCGGGCGTTGGCGCCCAGCGGGTCGGCGGTGACCTCCGCCAGGGTCGGGTGGCCCGGCGCGGTCGGCAGCAGCAGCGCGTCCGCGTCACCCAGGCCGGCGAGGGCCCGCCGGCGCAGCGCGGCCAGCCGGTCCTGGTCGGCGAAGAGCCGGTGGGCGGGGATGTCCCGGGCACGGGTGATGATTCCCGCGACGGTCGGGTCCAGACCCGCGACCCCCTCGGCGAGCGACTTGTCGACAAAGCTCCCCACCGCCGTGTAGCGCTCGGCGACGAACGCGCCCTCGTAGAGCATCGCCGCGGCCTCGGTGAAGGGGGTGAGGTCGAGCGTGCGCACCTCGGCTCCCGTCGCGGCGAGCCGGGCCACGGCGGCCTCGTAGGCCTCGGCCCAGCCCGGGTCCAGCTCGCCGAGCTGTGCCGTCGGGGGGACGGCGACGCGCCATGGGCCGGGGGCGCGCGGGGGGAGGACGGGCAGCGCGCGTCCGGACGGGCGGCCCAGGTGCGCGAGGGCCTGTTCGGCCTCCGGGAGCGTACGGGCGAAGACGGTCACGCAGTCCAGGGAGGCGCAGGCCGGGACGACGCCGGTGGCCGGGACCAGGCCGCGGGTCGGCTTGAGGCCGACGATGCCGTTGAAGGCGGCGGGGACGCGGCCGGAACCGGCCGTGTCGGTGCCGAGGGCGAGGTCGACCAGGCCCAGAGCCACCGCCACGGCCGATCCGGAGCTGGAGCCGCCACTGACGCGCGCCGGGTCGAAGGCGCCACGCACGGCCCCGTACGGGGAACGGGTACCGACCAGACCGGTCGCGAACTGGTCCAGGTTCGTGGTGCCCAGGACGAGGGCGCCGGCCGCTCGCAGGCGGGCGACCGCGGGGGCGTCCGCCCGCGGGTCGTACGCGTACGCCGGGCAGCCCGCCGTGGTCGGCAGGCCCGCCACGTCGATGTTGCCCTTCACGGCGAGGAGCCGGCCGGCGAGGGGGAGGTGTTCGCCCGCGGCGACGCGGGCGTCGAGGTCCTCGGCCTCCCGCTCGGCCTGCGCGCGAGGACGCAGGTCGATCCAGATCTCGGGGCGGTCGACCGCCTCGATACGGGCGTAGGCCGACTGCACTCGGGTCAGGGCGGACATGGGTCGCTCCTCGTTCGTCGTTCGTCGTTCCGCGGACGCGGTCGGGCGGGCGGCGGCTGTGCACCGCGGGCGCGCGGACCGCGCGTGTGCCGTCAGGTGGCGGGAGCCAGGACCACGAGGGCCGTGCCGGCCTCCACCTGGGCGCCCGGCCTGGTGAGGACCTGCCGCACGACCGCGTCCATCGGGGCGGACACCCTGGACTCCATCTTCATCGCCTCCAGTGCCAGCAGGGGCTGGCCGGCGGCGACACGGTCGCCCGGCCCGACGTTCACCTGCCACACGGACGCGGCGAACTCGGCCTCGACGAGCAGGCCGCCCGCCGGGACGGTCACCTCGGCGGCCGCGGGCACCGGCGCGGCGGCGGCGTCCGCCCGGTCGAACTCGCCCGCCGCCTCCCAGGCCTCCCGCTCCGCGCCGAACGCGGCGCCCTGCCGGGCCCGGAAGCGCGCGATCGACTCGGCATGGGCGGCGAGGAACTCCTGGTGGCGCGCGAGCGAGAACTCGCCCTCCTCGATCCGGGGCACGAAGCGCCCCGAGACGATGTCGGCGCGCAGAGCGAGGAGTTCGTCCGGCTCCACGGCGTACCACCTGATGCGGTCGAAGAAGCGCAGCAGCCAGGGCGAGCCCGGCTCGAAGGCGCCGCGCTGCTGCCACCCCGACCACACCTGGGTGGTCCGTCCCACGAACTGGTAGCCGCCCGGCCCCTCCATGCCGTAGACGCAGAGGTAGGCGCCGCCGATGCCGACGGAGTTCTCGGCGGTCCAGGTGCGGGCCGGGTTGTACTTCGTGGTGACCAGGCGGTGCCGCGGGTCCAGCGGTGTCGCGACCGGTGCGCCCAGGTACACGTCACCCAGGCCCAGCACCAGGTACTCCGCGTCGAAGACGGTGCGGTACACGTCGTCCACCGAGTCCAGGCCGTTCACCCGGCGGATGAACTCGATGTTCCACGGGCACCAGGGCGCGTCGTCGCGGACCCCCGCCATGTAGCGGTCGATGGCCTCGCGGGTCGCCGGGTCGTCCCAGGACAGCGGGAGGTGCACGGTACGGGAGGGCACCACGATCCGGTCGGTGGGCGGGAGCGCGCGGACCGTCTCCCGTACGGCGGCCAGCAGGGCAGGCTGCGGGAGTCTGCGCGGATCCGTCTGGATCTGCAGGGAGCGGATGCCGGGGGTCAGATCGGTGACGCCGTCGAGGTCCGCCGCGGCCACGGCCTCCATCAGCGCGTGGACCCGCAGCCGCAGCGCCAGGTCCAGCTGCATGGGCCCGAACTCGACGAGCAGGTTGTCGTCGCCGCTGCGGCGGAACGTCACGTCGCCGTCCCGGGCCAGCACCCCGCCGTCAACGACCGAGGCCCGCGCCGAGCCGTCGTCGGCGAGCGGCGCGAAGCGCACGGTGTCACCGGGGCGGAGCTGGCCGAGCTTCCAGCGCTCCGTGCTGACGACCGTCGCGGGGCAGACGAAGCCGCCGAGCGAGGGGCCGTCCGGGCCGAGCAGCACCGGCATGTCGCCCGTGTAGTCGACGGCGCCGACCGAGTACGGCGTGTCGTGGATGTTGGAAGGGTGCAGTCCCGCCTCGCCGCCGTCCGTACGCGCCCAGCGGGGCTTGGGACCGATCAGCCTCACACCGGTGCGCGCCGAGTTGAAGTGGACCTTCCAGTCGGCCGCGTAGAAGTCGTCGAGGTCGTCCTCGGTGAAGAACTCCGGTGCGGCGTGCGGGCCTTCGAGCGCGCCGACCCGCCACCCGGAGGTGAACACGGGCCGGTCGGCCGGCGGTACGGGCTCCGTCGCGCCGGTGAGCGATCCGCCGTGCAGCACGTCCCCCGTCCGCAGCGCCCGGCCGCCGTGCCCGCCGAACCGGCCCAGGGTGAAGGTGGCGGCGCTGCCGAGGTACGCCGGGACGTCCAGGCCTCCGCCGGCGAAGAGGACATAGGTGCGCAGGCCGTGTCCGGTGGGTGCGCCGACCTCCAGCACCGCTCCCGCGGGCACCGTCACCGGCTTCCACTGGGCCACCTCCGCGCCGTCCACGGTGACCGGCGCCGGGGCACCGGTGACGCAGACCGTCACGGCGTGCGTGAACCGCAGGGCCGGCCCCCGCAGGGTGCACTCCAGACCGGGCGCGCCCTCGTCGTTGCCGAGGGCGCGGTTGCCCAGCCGGAAGGACAGGTCGTCCATGGGTCCGCACGGCGGCACGCCCACCTGCCAGTAGCCGGTGCGGCCCGGCCAGTCCTGGACCGTGGTGAGGGTGCCCCCCGAGACCACCTCGACGCGCGGCGTGGGGTCGGTGACCCCGGCCAGCGTCGCCGTCGAGTGCGCCGCCCGCCGGAAGGACGGGTCGGCGAGCGCCGCCCGCACCAGCCCCAGGTTCGTCTCGACGCCGTCGACCCGGGCCCTGGCCAGCGCCTCGTCCAGCCGCTCCAGGGCGTGCGCGCGGTCCGGGCCGTACGCGACGATCTTCGCGAGCATGGGGTCGTACGCGGTGGTCACCTCGGTGCCCGTCTCCACCCAGCCGTCCACCCGGACCCCGCCGGGGAACTCGACCCGGGTCAGCAGTCCGGCGCTCGGCCGGTACTCGCGCGAGGGGTCCTCGGCGTACAGCCGGGCCTCCACGGCGTGACCGCGCGGCGGCCCCGGGTCCCGCACGACCTTTGACTCACCGCGCGCGAGCCGCAGCATCCAGCCGACCAGGTCGACCCCGAAGATCTCCTCGGTGACCGGATGCTCCACCTGGAGGCGGGTGTTGACCTCCAGGAAGTACGCCTCCTCGCGCGCGGCGTCGTACACGAACTCGACCGTGCCGGCCGAGCGGTACCGGACACTCGCGCACAGCTCACGCGCGCAGGAGGCGAGACGGTCCCGCACATGAGCCGGGAGCCCGGGGGCCGGGGCCTCCTCCACCACCTTCTGGTTGCGGCGCTGGAGCGAGCAGTCGCGGTCGCCGAAGGTGACGACGCGGCCCCGGCCGTCCCCGAAGACCTGCACCTCGACATGGCGGGCGTGCTCGACCAGGCGTTCCAGGAAGACCCCGGCGGAGGTGAAGGACGCGGCGGCGACGCGCTGCACGCGCTCCCAGGCCTCGGCCAGGTCACCGGCCGAGCGGCAGGCCGCCATACCGATGCCGCCCCCGCCGCCGGTGGCCTTGAGCATCACGGGATAGCCGATGTCCTCGGCCGCCTCCAGGGCCTCCGGGAGACCGGACAGCAGCCCCGTGCCCGGGGCCAGCGGCACACCGGCCGCGCGGGCCGCCGCCCGCGCCGTGTGCTTCGCCCCGAACAGCTCCAGCTGCCGCGGCGTCGGTCCCACGAAGACGATCCCCGCGTCCTCGCAGCGCCGTGCGAAGGACGCGTCCTCGGACAGGAAGCCGTAACCGGGGTGGATCGCCCCGGCGCCGGTGTCCTTGGCCGCCTTCAGGACCAGGTCGGCGTCGAGGTACGACTCCTTCGCGGGGGCCGGGCCCAGCCGGACGGCCTCGTCGGCGAGCCGGACGTGCGGCGCCGAGCGGTCGGGGTCGGAGTACACCGCGACCGTGCGGAGGCCGAGTTCGCGCGCGGTGCGGATGATCCGGACCGCGATCTCGCCCCGGTTGGCGACCAGCAGCGTGTCGAAGCTCATTCCGCCGTCCCGACGCTCATCCGCACGGCGGTCGGTTCGAAGCCGTTGCAGGGGTTGTTGATCTGGGGGCAGTTGGAGACCAGGACCAGCACGTCGCGCTCGGCGCGCAGGGTCAGGGCGAGGCCGGGGGCCGAGAGGCCGTCGACGATGCCGAGGGTGCCGTCCTTCTCGACCGGCACGTTCATGTACCAGTTGATGTTCGAGACGAGGTCGCGCTTGCCGAGGCCGTGCCGGGCGCCCCGCGCGAGGAAGTTGTCCACGCAGGCGTGCTGCGACCAGGTGTGGTGGCCGTAGCGCAGCGTGTTCGACTCCTTGGAGCAGGCGCCGCCGACCGTGTCGTGCCGGCCCACGTCGTCGGACACCACGGTCATCAGGGGCGTGTGCTCGCCGGACATCAGCACGCTGCCGGTCGTCAGGAAGATGTTCCCCTGCGCCTGGATCGTGTCGGGGGCGCTGTAGCGGACCGACAGGTCGTGGGCGTCGTACGCGAGGAAGTCGACGGCCTGGTTGCCGTGCAGGTCGGTGATGGTGAGGGTCTCGCCCGCGCGGATCACGGACGACCAGGCGGCGCGCGCGGGCACCACGGTCGTGCTACCGGTGCCGCCCGTCGTCGCGGAGCCCGTCGTTCCCGGGCCGGTCGTCGCGGAGCCGCTCGTCGCAGCGGTGTCGGCCGTCTTGGTGGTGCCGGCCGTCGTGGTGGTGCCGGCCGTCGTGGTGGTGTCGGTCGTCGTGGTGGGGCCGGAGGCGACGGTCGTGGTGGTGCCCGTGTCCGCGTTCATGCGAGCCCCCTAGAGGCCAGGAACTCGACGGTGTTCAGGAAGGCGCGGCGGCCCTCGGGTGTCGCCTCCCACAGCGGGTCGCCCGGCTTCGTCGCCGCCGACCGCCAGGCGAGCACTTCGAGGGCGGTGCTGGTGTAGGCGGGGCGTGGATCGACGGGGTGCGGCACGTTCGCGATCAGCACGGTGACGTCCTGCTCGGCGCGCAAGGTCACACTGCCGCCCGGACCCGCCGAACCGGTGAAGTCCAGGGAGCCGTCGTCGCGTACCGCCACGCCCTGGAAGAAGGAGAGCGAGGGCGGCAGATCACGGGGTCCGAGGCCGTGCTTGGCGGCGGCGAGCTTGAACAGCTCGCGTCCCGCGGGGGAGGCGGACTGGGGCGCGCCGTCCCCGTAGCGCTGCGTGTTGCGGACCAGCGTGGAGGTGCCGCACAGCGCGTCGTGCCGCCCGGAGGTGTCGGCGGTGAGCGAGGCGAGCACGCGGCCCTGGTCGGAGAGGAGCAGCTGCCCCTCGCCCAGGTACGCGTTCCACTGGACCTTGACCGTGTCCGCGACGTTCAGCCGCTCCCAGGGCCGGTCGGCGGCGTGGAGGAGAAGGTGCGCGCAGGCGTCGCCGCTCAGGTCGGTCAGTCTGAGTTCCGTGCCGCGGGCCAGCACCCGGTGGGTGTAGTTGCCGCCGGCCACCGTCTCCGCCCACACCAGGTGGCCCGCCTCGCAGGGGGGCGCGGGCCAGGAGCTCGCCGGGACGACGGGCATGGCCTCGGCGCGGGTGCCCTCCTGGGCGCGGGCGTGGTCGCGTGCTCCGTACGTGGTCGCTGTCGCCATCGCGGGTCCTCCGGCTCCGGTTGATTTCTGTCGCCCGACAGAAATTAGGAGCGCCGCAGTTCGACGCCGTGTCTCCCGCGTTGCCGTCCGGTTACCGATCCCTCACCCGCGCCGGCCGGGTGGCGGCGGCCGGAGCGGACGCGGTCGGTCACGCGGCCGCGCGGCCCCTTCCGGGGGTGCGATCGGGTACCGGCGCCGTGTGCGAGGATCGAACGCATGGGAGCCGGTGGCGGACGACGGGTCGGCCGGCCGCGTGCGACGCAGCGGCCGGACAGCGGTCTGTCGCCGCGCGACGAACTGCTCGACGCCGCAGCCGAGTTGTTCACGACCCGCGGGTACGCGGCGACGACCACCCGGGCGGTCGCCGAGCGGGCGGGAATGCGCCAGGCTTCCATGTACCACTACGTCTCCGGCAAGGAGGAGCTGCTCGCCGAGCTCCTGGAGTCCACGGTCACGCCCTCGCTGGCGCTGGCCCGGCAGCTCCTCGCGGACGACGCGGCCGCGCCCGAGGGCCGGTTGTGGGAGCTGTGCCGCACGGACGTGGAACTGCTCTGCGGCGGCCCGCACAACCTGGGCGGGCTGTACCTGCTGCCCGAGGTGCGTGCCGAGCGCTTCGCCGGCTTCCACGCCGTGCGGGCCGAACTCAAGGACACCTACCGGCAGTTGCTGGCCGCGACGGCCGTCGGCGGTGCGCTCGCCAAGAGTGAGCTCGATCTGCGGACAGATCTGTTGTTCGGCCTCATCGAAGGGGTGATTCTCGTGCACCGCTCCGACCCGGACCGCCCCGTGTCCGCGTTCGCCGAGGCCACCGCCGACGCGGCGCTGCGGATCGCCGGAATCTGACGAACCGCCCGGTGGGGGCTGGGTTTTCGGCTGCCCGTGCCCTGTTACTCAGGGTGTTCGAGTGAAGCCTGAGCGTACAAAAAAGCCGAGGGTACTCCTGTCGCTCGGGCGATTTCAGGCGCTTGCCGAATATGACACGGCGATGATCCGGTCGGACTAAGCTCGCCCGCAGCGCACCGAGTTGAGATGTAATCGTGCGCTTGTTCCCAAAAGTTCCGAAGATTCGGTTTGACCACGCAGTTTCCCCCACGAACTCCCCCCGACCCCCCGCCGACTTGTCTCAGAGGGCATACATGGTGAGTGTTCAATCGCCTCCCGGTGGCCGTGAACTTCCCTACGCGCGCGTCCTGTTGCTGCCGGCCATACTGATGGCCGCGGTGACCGGGGCCGCCGTCGCCGTGGTGACGAGCCCGGCCAGGACCGCCGTCGGCTGGTGCGGCGCCGTCGCGACGCTGCTGGTCGTCACCGTCGCGGCGGAAGCCGTACGCCGTGGCCGCGACGCCCGTGACCTGCGCGCCGAACTCGCCCGCAGCACCGCGTACTTCGAACAGCGCATCGCCTCCCACGACCAGGAGTTCGTGCGCCTGCGCACAGAGGTCCTCCCGATCGCGCTCCGCCGCATGCGGGGTGGCGTCAACCCCGAGGACGTGGCCCGCGACTTCGGCCGGCGCAAGGGCGACCCGGGCGAACTCTCCGCCGTACAGCGGGATCTGCTCGGCGCCGTGCTCAAGGTCGTGGACGACGAGGACCTGCTGCGCGACTCCTCCCAGCGCTCCTTCGTCAACATCGCCCGGCGCGTCCAGGCGATCGTCCACCAGCAGAACAAGGAACTCCGCGAGATGGAGGAGGACCACGGGCGCAACCCCGAGGTCTTCGACGACCTCCTGCGCATCGACCACGGCACCGCGCTGATCGGCCGCCTCGCCGACTCCATCGCCGTGCTCGGCGGCGGCCGCCCGGGGCGCAACTGGCCCGAGCCCGTCCCGCTGTTCAGCGTGATGCGCGGCGCCATGTCCCGGATCCTGGAGTACCGCCGCATCGAGCTGCACTCGATCGCCGACGTCAACGTCAACGGCATCCACGTCGAACCGGTCATCCACGCCGTCGCCGAACTGCTCGACAACGCGACGCGCTACTCGCCGCCGACCACCAAGGTGCACCTCACCGCACTCGTCGTGCAGACCGGTGTCGCCATCGAGATCGAGGACTCCGGCGTCAGCTTCAGCGACGAGGCCCGCGGGAAGATCGAGGAACTGCTCCGCCAGGCCGCGGCCGGCGTCGACCTCAACATCCTCGGCGAGGCACCCCGGCTCGGCATGGCCGTCGTCGGGCGGCTCTCGAAGATGTACGACATGAAGATCTCGCTGCGCCAGTCCGCGTACGGCGGTGTCCGCGCCGTCATCGTGGTGCCGAGCAACATGCTCACCAAGGACGCCGCCCCCGGTCTCGCACACGGCATCGGCGTGAACGCGGTGCCGACGATGGACACCGACGGCGTCGAGGGGCCCAAGCGCAAGCCGAAGAAGCGCCGCCCGACCACCGGACCCCGTATCCCGTCGCCGAACGACGGCTCCCAGGACGACGACGCACCGCTGGTCACCGAGTGGACGCCGGGCGGTCTGCCGCAGCGGCGCAGCAGGGTCAAGGTCCCGCTCAGCCAGCGGATCGCGGAGGCCCGCGCAGCCGAGCTGGCCGCCGAGGCCGCGGCGGCCTCGGCGCCCTGGGCCGCCGCACCCGCCCCCAAGGAGGAGGAGCCCCCGCCGGGGCTGTGGGTCGAGGCGTTCATGGAAGGCCTCAAGGGCGACCCCGACCCGACCGCATTCACCCAGAGCCATCAGCCGGCCCCTGCTGAGGCCGACGAGGAGGGGGACCTCAAGTGATCCAGCAGCGAGGCAACTTCGACTGGATGCTCAAAGATCTCGCCGACGGCGTTCCGGGCATCCAGCAGATCGTGGTGCTCTCCGCCGACGGACTGCGCATCGCCCGCTACGGCGGCGACCCCGACGCCGCCGACCGCGTCGCCGCCGCCTGCGCGGGACTCCAGAGCCTGGCCGGAGCCGTCGCGGGCGAGATCCCCCGCAGCGACGGCACGATGCGGATGGTCATCATCGAGATCAACGGCGGCTACTTCTACCTCATGTCCGCCGGGGCCAACGCCTATCTCGCCGTCCTCGCCAACCAGACCGCGGAGCCCGGTCTGATGAGCAACCGCATGCGCGATCTCGTCGCACGGATCGGCGCGCATCTCACCAGTCCGCCGCGCCGCAACGGGCAGACCGTATGACTCCTCCGCAACGCCGCCGGCGCCAGCCCACCCAGGAGCCCCGCGAGGTCCCCCAGGGAGGCCCCCCGCACGAGGGAGCCTCCCCCGAGGGAGCCCCCCAGGAGGGACAGGAGCCGGACCCGAAGATCCCCGGGCGCCTGTACGTGCTCACCGGTGGGGGCGAGGGCGGCGAACGGGCCGACCTCGACCTGGTCACGCTGATCGTGGCGCGCGCCGATCCTCCGGCGCCCACCACCCAGCCCGAGCAGTCGGTGCTGCTGCGGCTCTGCAAGGCCCCACTGTCCGTGGCCGAACTCTCGGCCTACCTCAATCTGCCGTTCAGCGTGGTGACCGTCCTGCTCACCGAGCTGCTGACGGCCGAACTGGTACAGGCGCGCGCCCCGATCGTCCGCTCGGCGCTCCCCGACCGTTCCCTCCTCGAAGCGGTGATGCATGGACTTCAAAAGCTCTGACACGATCACCGGCCCGCGCGCCGAGGACCACCTGCCGCACACGGCGACCGCCGCGGTGAAGATCGTGATCGTGGGCGGATTCGGGGTCGGCAAGACGACCATGGTGGGTGCCGTCAGCGAGATCAAGCCGCTGACCACCGAGGAGACCATGACGCAGGCCGGCATCGGCATCGACGACAACTACGGCTCCGAGACCAAGACGGCCACCACCGTGGCCATGGACTTCGGCCGCATCAGCATCACCGAGCAGCTGGTGCTGTACCTCTTCGGCACCCCCGGCCAGGAACGCTTCTGGTTCCTGTGGAACGGCCTCTTCGAGGGCGCGCTCGGCGCGGTCGTGCTGATCGACACCCGCCGCCTCGAAGTCAGCTTCGACGTGATCGGCCGTCTGGAGGAACGCGGCGTGCCGTTCGTCGTCGCCGTGAACGACTTCCCGGACGCGCCCGGCTATCCGATCGAGGACCTGCGCGCCGCGCTCGACCTCTCGGAGGAGATCCCGATCGTGAAGTGCGACGCGCGCCGCCGGGCCTCCAGCCGCGACGTCCTGATGACCCTGATGCGCTTCCTGCACTCGCTGGCGATCTCCCCCGCGCGGGGCTGACCCGCGCCGCGGACCGCACCCCCCCCACAGCCCCACTTCCACCCCCCAAGACACCGGACCCACTTCAGTTTCGGAGCGATCATCGTGACGCCTGAACCCCACTCACCGGCCGGTACCGACGACCTCGTGCTCGACCCGCCGCCGGGCTGTCCCGCCCACGGCCGGGGAGCCGGCGGACTCCGCCGCCTCCACGGCCCCGAGGCGGACGACCTGGGAGCCCTCTACGAGGAACTCCGTGACGAGCACGGAGCGGTCGCCCCCGTGCTGCTCCACAACGACGTCCCGATCTGGGTGGTGCTCGGCCACGCCGAGAACCTGCACATGGTGAGCACGCCCACCCACTTCTCCCGGGACAGCCGGCTGTGGACCGCGGTGAAGGACGGCACGGCCGGCCCCGAACACCCGCTCGCGCCGCACATCGCCTGGCAGCCCATCTGCTCGCACGCCGAGGGCGACGAGCACCTGCGACTGCGCGGCGCGGTCATGGGCGCCATGTCGACCATCAACCACCGCACCATCCGGCGGCACATCAACCGGGCGACCCAGATCCTGGTCAACCGCTTCTGCGAGAAGGGCCGGGCGGAGCTGGTCGGACAGTTCGCCGAACACCTCCCGATGGCCGTGCTGTGCCAGATCCTCGGCATGCCCGACGAGTACGACGACCGTCTGGTGCAGGCCACCCGCGACCTGCTCAAGGGCACCGAGACGGCGATCGCCAGCAACGAGTACGTCATGGACATCCTGATCCGGCACACCGCCCGCCGCCGGGACCAGGCCGGGGACGACTTCACCGGCCACCTCATCAACCACCCCGCCGGGCTCACCGACGACGAGGTCGCCCAGCATCTGCGCCTGGTGCTGCTGGCCGCCTACGAGGCCACGGCCAATCTGCTCGCCAACGTGTTGCGCGTGGTGCTCATCGACCCGCGCTTCCGCGCCCGGCTGAACGGCGGGCAGATGACGGTCCCCGAGGCGGTCGAGCAGTCGCTGTGGGACGAGCCTCCCTTCAGTGCCGTCCTCGGCTACTTCGCCAAGCAGGACACCGAGTTGGGCGGCCGGACCATCCGGCGGGGCGACGGTCTGATCCTCGGCATCGCGCCGGGCAACATCGACCCCCGGGTACGCCCCGACCTCAAGGCCGACATGATGGGCAACCGGTCCCACCTCGCCTTCGGCGGCGGACCCCACGAGTGCCCGGGTCAGGACATCGGCCGTGCCATCGCCGACGTCGGCGTCGAGGCGCTCCTGATGCGACTGCCCGACGTCGAACTCGACTGTGACGAGGACGAGTTGCGCTGGCGGTCGTCGATGTCCTCACGGCACCTGGTGGAGCTCCCGGTCTACTTCGAACCGCAGCCGCCGGAGGAGGTGCGGGACGTGATGTCCGCCTCGCCGGCCCCGCCTCAGCGGCCGGCCTGGCAGCTCGGCACCGACCGGCCCGCGATGTCCGCACCGCGTCCCGAGGCGTCCTCGCCGGCACCGGCACCCGCGCCGATGACGACGCCACCACCACCCCTGTTCGCGCCCGCCCGGCCGGCCGGGGCCTGGCAGCGCTTCCTCGCGTGGTGGCGCGGGTACTGAGCCCGCGGGCCGGGGCCCGGCTACCGGGCCCAGTCGTCGTGCGCGGACCAGGCCTGGAGCACCCGCCCACTGACGAACCGGTGCGCCAGCCCCGTGACCGGATCGGTGAACTCCAGCTTCCGCGCCAGCAGTTGGAGCGGACGCCGGAAATCGCCGGCCGGCACGGGGCCGGTCACCACCGGGTAGAGCGGATCGCCCAGGATGGGGACGCCCAGCGCGTTCATGTGCACCCGGAGCTGATGGGTCTGTCCGGTGCGCGGCACCAGCCGGTAGCGCCCCAACCCGCCACGCCGGTCCCGGAGTTCGACGCCGCTCACGGCGTTCGGCTCGCCCGCCACCTCCTGGGCGGCCAGCACCCCGCGCTCCTTCACGATCCGGCTGCGGACCGTACGCGGCAGGGCGAGCCCCACGTCGTACGGGGCCACCGCCTCGTACTCCTTGGCGACGAGCCGGTCGCGGAACAGCGACTGGTAGGCGCCGCGCTCCTCGGGCCGCACGGTGAACAGCACGAGTCCCGCGGTGAGCCGGTCGAGACGGTGCGCGGCCCCCAGCGCCGGGATGTCCAGCTCCCGCCGCAGCCGGGCGAGCACGGTCTCGGTGACATGGCTGCCGCGCGGTGTGGTGGCGAGGAAGTGGGGTTTGTCGGCGACCACGATGTGCGCGTCGCGGTACACGACGTCGACGGCGAACGGCACCCGCTCCTCGTCGGGCAGCTCCCGGTGGAACCACACGAACATCCCCGGCTCGTACGCCGTGCCGGCTTCCACCGGCCGCCCGTCCGCCCGCACGATCAGCCCGTCGGCGAGCATCGTGTCGATCACCCCGGTCCCCGCCGCGAGCCGCTGCGTCAGGTACTCCCGCACCGTGGCCCACTCCCCGGCCTGCGGCAGTCTGATGCGCACGGGGTCGACGCCCTCGCGCTGCGGCAGGGGGGAGGGCGGAATCCTGGTCTTGCGTCTCACCCGGTCAACCCTACGGGCGGCGGCGGGGCGGGGCGCCCCCGCTCGGACGTGCGAGGCGGAGGCCGGGGTGATAGCGCCGGACTCAGCGGCCCTCAGGGTCCCTCAGGGGCCCCGGAAGTCCTCAGGCGTACGAGGCCGGGGCGGCCTCCGGAGCCTCCGCCACCGTCGTCCGGGCCCGGTAGGCGCGGTAGGCCGCACCGGCGAGCAGGGTCGCCCCCAGGAACAGCACGGTGAACCACTGGAAGTACCAGTGTCCGCCCGCGGGGTCGTACACCGCGGCGCGCGGCCAGGCGAGGTCGACGCTCATCAGCAGACCGTAGACGAGGGCGATCGCGTTGACCGGGACGCCCCAGCGGCCCAGCGAGAAGAGCGGGGCGCCCGTCTCGTCGGTCCCGTCCGCGGTGAACTCGCCGCGCAGCCGGCGCACCAGCATCGGTCCGGTCACCATCGCGTACGCCAGGTACAGCATCACGATGCAGGTGGTGCCGATCGCCAGAAAGGCCTCCGGGGAGGCGAAGTCGAGCAGCAGCAGGGCGGCGGCGAGGACACCGACGGTGAGCGCGGGAACGCTCGGCACACCGGTGCGCGGGCTGACCTTCGCGAGCCGGCCGGAGAAGGGGAGCCGGCCGTCCCGGGCCATCGAGAAGAGCATGCGGCTGGCGGCCGTCTGGATGGCCAGCGTCGCCACCGCGACGGCCACCACCACGTCGGCGAGCAGCGCCCGGCCCACCCCGTCCCCGAGGCTGCTGGTCAGCACGTAGCTCAGGCCGTCCACGCCGAGACGCCCGTCGGTGAGGCTGGGCGCGGCCAGCAGACCGCCGAGCACGATCAGGCCGCCGAGCAGTCCGGCCGCGCCGAGCGCGGTGAGGATCGTACGGGGCGCGGTGCGTCGCGGCTGGTGCGTCTCCTCGCTCATCTCGCCCGCGCTGTCGAAGCCGATCATCACGTAGGCCGCCGTGAAGGAGCCCACCATCAGCGCCCCGAGCAGGCCCGATCCACCCTCACCGGTGTGGAAGGTGATGCCGGGGGAGCGCTCGGAGTGGGTGAACAGCAGGACGATGATCAGCACGGCGCCGATGATCTCGGCGGTCACGCCGACCCGGTTGATCACCGACATCACCCGGTTGTCGACGACGTTCACCAGCGTGGTCAGGACGAGCAGGACCACCCCGAGGACCGCCGCGTTCGCCGCGCCGTCGGGACCGGTGGGCGCCGGATCGTCGCCGACCAGCTGGAAGCCGGACCAGATCGCGGGCAGCACCATCTGCAGGGCGAGGGCCGCCGCCGCGACCACCACGATCTGTCCGATCACCATGATCCAGCCGGCGAACCAGCCGAAGGAGAGGTTCGACAGGCGCGAGGACCACTGGTAGATCGCGCCCGAGAGCGGATAGCGCGCGGCGAGTTCGGCGAAGCAGGCGGCGACGGTCAGCTGGCCCACCAGGACGGCCGGCCAGGTCCAGAAGAAGACCGGGCCGCCGAACGCGTACCCGAAGGCGAAGAACTGGAAGACGGTCGTCAGTACCGAGATGAAGGAGAAACCGGCGGCGAACGAGGCGTACCGGCCGAGGCTGCGCCGCAGTTCCTGGCGGTAGCCGAACGAGGTGAGCGAGCCGTCGGCGGGGGATCGGGGCGGGTCGGGGCGTACGTCGGAGGGGGCGGTGGTGGTCACGGTGGCACCTGCCTTCGGCGCGGATTCCTGTCGGGTGACAGAAATTAGGGAGGCCCTGTTTCGCTCGCGTGACGCGGCCGTGTCCGAGTCGCGCCGAAGTGCTCACGCCCCTCTCGCGGACCCGGGACGCGCACCTGGGACGCGGGGCGGGAGCGCCCGCCCCGCCGGTGACGGGGGTCCGTTCACCCGCTCACCACGCCCTGCCCGCCCTGCCCAAAGGAGGCCGGCGCTCTCGCCCGGCGGGCCGCGAGCGACGGTACGGGCCGTGCCGTACCGTCCCGGCGGCAAGGGAACCCCGGGCGCCGTCGAGGGTGAACTCCGGGGCGGGACGGCGCGGCTGACGGCGGGGGAGGTGTCCGGCGAGGTCGGCCGTGTGCGGCCGGGCGGCGCTCTGTCCGGGCTGCCGGGGTGAAGGTGCGCCGCCCGGGCCGCCGTTGAGCGGGGGCCGGGATCCGGCGGGAGGGTGCGGACGGCCTCGCTCCCGCGGTGACGCGCGACCAGCGCGGCCGTCGTGTCGCGGCGTCGCACGACGTGGCGTCGACTCGCGGCGTCGTGTGACGTGATGTCAACTCCCGACGCCGTATGACGCGACGTCAACTCGCGGCGTAGGCATGGCGGTTCGCGTCCGTGCTGGTCGCCCTGATCCGGCCGGTGGTCAGGCCGTTCCTGTTCGGCGGCCGCTTCGGGAAGGCGGCGGCCCCGGCCGGATGTGCGCGGCGCCGCGGTGCGCGCCGCTCGACCGGGCGAGGGGGGGTGTGCGGCGCGGTCCGAGTCCTCCGTCCCGGGTGCCGTGCCCCGCCGCCCGGGCGGGCCCTGGCGGCGGTGTGACGGTCGGTCCGTACGTTCAGGCCGTACGGGCGCTCCCTGGGGCCCGGTCCGAGGAGGTTCAGGAGGCGGCGGCCGAGGTCGCCTCCTGCTCCGCCTCCACCTGTGCGTTCCACTCCCGCTTGGCCGCCTGCCAGCCGTCCTCGTTGTGCCCAAGTCGCCAGTAGCCGGAGACCGACAGGTCCTCGCGCGGGATCTCCCGCTCCACCCGCAGCAGCCGGCGCAGGTCCTTCACGAAGGCCGCCTCGCCGTGCACGAACGCCTGCATCCGGCCGTCCGGGAAGTCGAGCGCGCGCACGGCCTCCACCAGGGCCTCGCCGACGGGCCGGTCACCGCGGTGCAGCCACACCACGTCCACGTCGGAGTCGATCTTCTGCTCCTCCTCGGGGCCCGAGACCTCCAGGAAGGCATGGGCCACGGCGCCGTCCGGCAGTGCCTCCAGGGCGGCGGCGATCGCGGGCAGCGCGCTCTCGTCGCCGGCGAGCAGATGCCAGTCGGCGCTCGCGTCGGGCGCGTACGCGCCGCCGGGGCCCATGAACCGTACGAGCTCGCCCGGTTGGACCCGCGCCGCCCAGGGGCCGGCCAGGCCTTCGTCGCCGTGGACCACGAAGTCGAGCGTCAGCTCGCGCAGTTCGGGGTCCCAGGCCCGCACGGTGTACGTCCGGGTCACGGGCCACTGCTCGCGCGGGAACTCCTCACGGATCCGCTCCATGTCGAACGGCTCGGGATAGGTGACGCCGTCCGCCGCGAAGAGCAACTTCACGTAGTGGTCCGTGCAGGTGCCCGCGGTGAACTCGGCGAGGCCCTCGCCGCCGAGGACGACACGCTGCATGTGCGGAGTGAGCCGCTCGGTCCGCACGACGCGCGCGGAGTGGGGCTTCCTGGGCCTGCGTGCCGGACGCTCTGCCATGACGGCCTCCTCGTTCAATGACTTAGGCTCACCTAAGTTAGCATCTCCGTCCCGGTTGACACCCTTCGCAGAGACGGCCTTCGTGCTCCTGCCACCGGGATTCGAGTACCCCCGTGGTGAGGATCGAGCCTCCCTCCAAACCGTGACGATGCCCTCATCCGGACATCCCGTTCCCGCGGGCGGGGAGGACGGTCCGAGAACGCCTTCTCTCAGGACTCCCGGGTGTCGAGCGTCGTGAGCAGGCGCTGCAATGATCCGCCCAGACCCCAGCGTGCCGCCAGAGCGTCCAGGGCGGCCGGGTCGCGCGGGGCGCGCGGAAGCGCCGTGTCGACGTCGGGCAGCGGGACGTCACCGGCGACCCGTACGACCTCGGGTGCCAGGGCGACGTAGGGCCGGGACTCGTCGAGCCGCCTGCGCTGGGACGGCGTGAGCGCGGACTTCGGGTCGTCCACGGCGGCCATGATCCCGGCCAGGTCGCCGAAGGCGTCGAGCAGCTTGGCCGCCGTCTTCTCGCCGATCCCGGGCACTCCCGGAAGGCCGTCGCTCGGGTCGCCGCGCAGCAGCGCCAGGTCCGCGTACCCGGAGCCGTCGACCCCGTACTTCTCGCGCAGCCACGTCTCGTCGGTGAGCTGGAGGGTGCCCACGCCCTTGAGGGGATACAGGACGCGCACCCCCCGCTCGTCGTCGACGAGTTGGTAGAGGTCGCGGTCCCCGGTGACGATGTCGACCGGGCCGGTGGCGAGCCCGGTGAAGGTGCCGATCACGTCGTCCGCCTCGTACCCCGCGACCCCCACGCGCGCGATGCCCAGCGCGTCCAGGACGTCCTCGATGACGGGCACCTGCGGGGAGAGCGTGTCGGGCACCTCCTCCTCGTCCGGGCCGGTCTCGGTCTCCACGGCCACCCGGTGCGCCTTGTACGAGGGGATCAGGTCGACCCGCCACTGCGGGCGCCAGTCCGCGTCCATGCAGGCCACCAGGTCGTCCGGCCGGTGGTCCTTGACCAGGCGGTCGATGAAGTCGAGCAGCCCGCGCACGGCGTTCACGGGCGTGCCGTCCGGGGCCTTCACCGAGTCGGGGACCCCGAAGTAGGCCCGGAAGTACAGGGAGGCGGTGTCGAGCAGCATCAGGCGTCTGGTCACGCCTCGCATCATGCCGTACGCCACTGACAGTGACCTGGACCACTCTCGTGTTTGCTCCGTGTAAGCGAGGGCAGGCGCGGCATCGGAAAGCGCCCGGTTGCTTTTTCAACCGATCACGTTTTCAACCGATCACAGCGATCACACAGCGATCGCACCGATCTGACCCGTCGCACCGATCCGACCGATCGACGCGTCCGAACGAGAGGCACACGTGTCATCCAGGCTTGAGGCCGAGCATCTGTACAAGGTGTTCGGGAGACGACCGGAAGAGGCGGTGGAACGACTCCGCCAGGGGACCGACCGCGAGGAACTGCGCGCCGACGGCACCACCGCCGCGGTGATCGACGCGTCCTTCACGGTCGACCCGGGCCAGATCTTCGTCGTCATGGGCCTGTCCGGATCCGGCAAGTCCACGCTGCTGCGCATGCTCAACGGACTTCTGGAGCCGACCGCGGGACAGGTGCGCTTCGACGGCGAGGACCTCACCGCGCTCAGCGCCCGCGACCTGCGCGAGGTCCGCTCGAAGAAGATCAGCATGGTCTTCCAGCACTTCGCGCTCTTCCCGCACCGCAGTGTCCTGGAGAACGCGGCGTACGGCCTGGAGGTCCAGGGCGTACCGGGCGCCGAGCGCAGGAGGCGCGCCACCGAGGCGCTGGAGCTGGCCGGGCTCGCGGGCTGGGAGAAGTCCTGGCCCGACGAGCTGTCCGGCGGTATGCAGCAGCGCGTCGGCCTCGCCCGCGCGCTCGCCACCGACGCCGATCTGCTGCTGATGGACGAGTCGTTCAGCGCGCTCGACCCGCTGATCCGCCGTGACATGCAGGACCAGCTCATCGAGCTCCAGAAGAAGCTCAAGAAGACCATCGTGTTCATCACCCACGACCTCAACGAGGCCATGCGGCTCGGTGACCGGATCGCCGTCATGCGCGACGGCCGCATCGTCCAGATCGGCAGCGCCGAGGACATCCTCGTACGCCCCGCCGACGACTACGTCGCCTCCTTCACCCAGGACGTCGACCGCTCCCGGGTGCTGACGGCGGGCGCCGTCATGGACACCGGCGTGCGCGGCGACGAGGCCGACTGCGACTGCGAGACCGCGCTGCCCGACACCTCCTTCGTGGATCTGTGCGCGATCAGCGCGCGCCTCACGCACCCGGTCGCGGTGCTCGACCCGCAGGGCGACCTGGTCGGAGTCGTGCCGCGGCGCCGGCTCGTCGCCTTCCTGGGCGACGAACAGGACGAACCCGGCCGCTGTACGCAGCCGCGGAACGAGGCGGTGACGGCCGGTGCCTAGGATTCCCTTCGGTGACTGGGTCAACGACGTCGTCGACTGGCTGCTGAACCACATGGCGTGGCTCTTCGACTTCCTCAAGACCGTCTTCTCGGGCACCTACGACGGCATCAACGCCGTCCTCCAGGCCCCCCAGCCGCTCCTGCTCGCGGGCATCTTCGCGGTGATCGCGTTCTGGCTGCGCGGCACCTCCGCGGGTGTCCTCACCTTCGTGGGATTCGCCTTCATCGACTCCCTCGAACTGTGGGAGGACGCGATGGTGACCCTCTCGCTCGTCCTCGTGGCCACCCTGATCGCGCTCGTCGTCTCCGTCCCCGTGGGTATCTGGGCCGCGCGCTCCGAGCGGGTCAGCGGCATCGTCCGCCCGGTGCTCGACTTCATGCAGACCCTGCCCGCGATGATCTACCTCATCCCGGCCATCCTGTTCTTCGGCACCGGCGCCCCCGCGGGCATCGTGGCCACCCTGATCTTCGCGCTGGCCCCCGGTGTCCGCATGACCGAGCTGGGCATCCGGCAGGTCGACAAGGAACTGGTCGAGGCCGCCGACGCGTTCGGCACCACCCCGCGCGACACCCTGCTGCGCATCCAGCTGCCGCTGGCCCTGCCCACCGTCATGGCGGGCGTCAACCAGGTCATCATGCTGGGCCTTTCGATGGCCGCCATCGCGGGCATGGTCGGCACCGGCGGCCTCGGCGGCGACGTGAACGAGGCCATCGGCCAGCTGAACGTGGGCCTCGGCTCGGAGGCGGGCGTCGCCATCGTCATCCTGGCGATCTACCTCGACCGGATGACCGGCGCCCTCGGCACCCAGGTCTCCCCGCTCGGCCGCCGCGCCGCCGCCAAGCTGCGTGCCGCGCAGGGCCTGCGGATCTGGTCCTACCGGCCCCGTCCCGCCGTCGCGGTCGTGGGCGTCGTCGTCCTGGCGCTGGTCGCCGGCGGCATGGGCCTCTTCGGCGGCACGAACTCGGCGTCCACCGCGGCCGACGGCGAGAACGTCGGCCAGGGCAAGAAGATCAGCATCGGCTACATCCCGTGGGACGAGGGCGTCGCCTCCACCTTCCTGTGGAAGGAGATCCTGGAGGAGCGCGGCTACCAGGTCGACGTCAAGCAGTTCGACGCCGGCCCGCTGTACACCTCGCTCGCCCAGGGCGACGTCGACTTCGAGACCGACTCCTGGCTGCCGACCACGCACGCGCAGTACTGGAAGAAGTACGGCAAGCAGCTCGACGACCTGGGCTCCTGGTACGGCCCCACGTCCCTGGAGCTGTCGGTGCCCGCCTACATGAAGGGCATCGACTCCCTGGAGGACCTCAAGGGCAAGGCCGGCACCTTCGGCGGCAAGATCACCGGCATCGAGTCCAGCGCCGGGATGATGAGCCTGCTCAAGAGCAAGGTGCTCAAGGCGTACGGGCTCGACAAGGAGTACAAGGTCGTCGACAGCTCCACACCGGCGATGCTGGCCGAGCTGAAGCGCGCGTACGCCGCGAAGAAGCCGATCGTCGCCACGCTCTGGTCGCCGCACTGGGCCTACAGCGACTACAAGCTGAAGAAGCTCAAGGACCCGAAGGGCGCCTGGGGCCGGGGCGACGGCGTGCACACGCTGTCCCGCAAGGGATTCGCGCAGGACAACCCGGTCGTCGGCAAGTGGCTGAAGAACTTCAAGATGACCGAGAAGCAACTGACCGACCTCGAGGCCGAGATCAACGAGGTCGGCAAGGGCAAGCAGCAGGACGCCGTACGCGCCTGGCTGAAGAAGAACCCCGGCGTCGTCGACAAGCTGGCCCCCACCGGCAACGCGTCCGCCGCCCCGGCCGAGGCCAAGCGCCCGCTGGACGTGGCCTGGTTCCCCTGGGACGAGGACGTCGCCGTCACCTACCTCTGGAAGAACGTGCTGGCACGGCGCGGCTACCAGCTGAACCTCAAGCAGATGGACGTCGGCCCCGTCTACACGGGACTCGCCTCGGGAGACCTCGACCTCAACTTCGACGCCTGGCTGCCCTACGCCCAGTCGAACTACTGGGACCAGCACAAGAACGACCTGAGGGACCTGGGCACGTGGTACGCGCCGACCTCGCTGGAGATCGCCGTGCCGTCCTACGTGAAGGGCGTCAAGTCCCTCGCGGACCTGAAGGGCAAGGCCGGCACCTTCGACGGGAAGATCATCGGTATCGAGCCCGGTACCGGTGAGATGAACCTTCTCAAGAAGAAGGTGCTCCCGGGCTACGGCCTGGACAAGGAGTACAAGGTCGTCGACGGCTCCACGCCCGCCATGCTGGCCGAGCTGAAGCGCGCGTACGCCAAGAAGCAGCCCGTCGCCGTCGCCCTGTGGTCCCCGCACTGGGCCTACAGCGAGTACAAGCTCACCAAGCTCGCGGACGGCAAGAAGCTCTTCGGTGAGGGCAACACGATCCGGACCATCTCCAGCGAGAAGTTCCCGGAGCAGTACCCGCAACTCACCCGGTGGATCAAGAACTTCAAGATGAGCGAGGACGAACTCGGCACCCTGGAGAGCGAGATCAAGCAGCGCGGCCAGGGCCACGAGGAGGACGCCGTCGCGGCCTGGCTGAAGGGGCACACGGACGTGGTGGACCGGATGGCGCCGCGGTAGTCCGACCCGGCCGGCCCCGGGGGGGGGGGGCCCCCCCCCCCCCGGGGGCGGGGGGGGGGGCGCGGCGCGCGGCCCGCCGCGGGGGGCTGAGGTAGAGCGGCGCGCCCGCGCGCGGG
>NZ_JBHWEL010000019.1:22392-57089 GCF_042734135.1 Streptomyces sp. NPDC059668
ACCCACCCACGTCCACACCGCCCGCCCGCCGCTCGCACCCCCCCCGCGGCGCCCGCCCCCGCGGGCGGGGCCCGACCCCGCCCCCCCGGGCGGCGGGGCCCACCCCTCGCGCTGTCCGCAGTCCGCCGTGCGGCCCCCGGGGACGGTCGGTTCCATGCCGCGGTCGCCACGTCCACGGCTCCGCGCGACTGGACTCGCCGTCCCTCGTCGCCGGTGCCGTCGTCCGTGGACGGCCGGGGCGGGTCTGTCGACGCGTACGCACCGGATCCGGACAACCACGTCTCCGTCCCCGGCCGCCCCGGCCCTGGACCCCGGCCGGCCCGAAGGCGGCGCGCTCCCACGACGCGCCCCGCACCCCGCACGCGGCGCCCAGGGCGCACCGCGTCTCACCGCCCCGCACGACGACATGGCCGAGCTGACCGGCCACGACCGTGTACGGTGCGACACCGTTCGCCAACTCCGCGTAGCGATCGGTGACTTGAGGTCTCCCGCGGTCCGCCGCCCGCGGCCGGTCCCTGGCCCGGAGCCCGGGGGGCGCGTGGTGACGGAGATGCCCGGTACCGTCCTCGGAACGCCGCTTCGGGCAGGCGGCCCTGACGCAGGGTCAGCGCCGGTCCGGGGGGACGCGGCGAGGTCGTCCGGCCCTCCTGGTCAGCCCTTTCGTCCGGACGGCGGCCGTGGTGCCGGGGGAACCGGGGCGACTCGGCTGTTGGCGCGAATTGTGACCCTGACCCTCCCGCGACGTGACAGCGATATGACGGCCGCATGAAACGGTTTGCCGAACATGCGTAGGGTGCAAACAACTCTTCAGGGGCAAGGGCCCGGGGTGTGGACCTGAGCAGTGGACCGAAGCGGTGGACCGACGACGCGTGGGAGGGAGCCGGAGCGATGGGCGACCACAAAGAACAACCCCTTCGGGTGGGTGCGGCCGTCCGGCGGCGGCGCCGGTCACTGGGACTGACCCTTGCCGTCGTGGCCGCACGCAGCGGCCTGTCGGTCCCGTTCCTCAGCCAGGTGGAGAACGAGCGGGCGAGACCGAGCCGTAGTTCCCTGGAGAGGGTCGCCGACGCGCTGGGCACCACGGCTGTCGAGCTGCTGGCCGCGGCCGACCCGGCGTGCAGTGTCGATGTCGTGCGCGCCGACGAGGGCGCCGACTGCGCTTCCGACGCCCGCACGCGCCCCCTGGTGCGCGGTCACCACCAGCTGCACGCCACGGAGTTCGTCGGCGACCACGAGGAGGGCCGCGAACTCCAGCACCGCAACGACAAGTTGATGTACGTCGCCGACGGCGCCGTCGAGGTCGAGGCCGAGGGTCGCGCCCATCGTCTGGGGCGCGGTGACACGCTGTACCTCACGGGCGGGGTGCGCCACCGGTGGCGGGCCACCGTGCCGGACACCCGGGTGATCGTGGTCGAGGTCGCCGACCACATCGAGGCGGTGGAGGAGCGCCACGGCTTCGGCAGGCGCTGACCCCTCCGCGGGTCCGGGCCGGGTGCCGCCGCGATACTGGAGCCATGCCCGGGACCCCCTGTCACCTCTTCGAGACCGCCGCGGTCACCTCGCACCCGCTGATCACGACAGGGGGTGCGCGCCCGTGACCGGGACGGCGAGCGGCGGCGCGCCACGGGTCGTGTCGCTCGTGCCCTCGCTCACCGAGGCCGTCGCGGTCACCGTCCCCGGCGCCCTGGCCGGTGCGACCGACTGGTGCAGCCATCCGCGGGACCTGGACGTCGTCCGTGTCGGCGGCACCAAGAACCCCCAGGTCGAACGGATCGTCGGACTCGGCCCCGACCTGGTGGTGGCCAACGAGGAGGAGAACCGCGGCCCGGACCTCGACGCCCTGCGCGCGGCGGGGATCGAGGTGCTCGTCACGGAGGTCCGGGACGTGCCGGGAGCCCTCCGGGAACTCGACCGGGTGCTGGCCGCGTGCGGGGCGCGGACCCGGCCCCGCTGGCTGGACGAGGCGGAGTCGGCATGGGGCGGGCTGCCCGACCCGGAGCGCCGGACGGCCGTGATCGTGCCGATCTGGCGGCGCCCCTGGATGGTCCTCGGCCGCGACACCTTCGCCGGGGACGTCCTGGCGCGGCTGGGCTTCGACAACGTGTACGCGCGACACGAGGACCGATACCCCCGTATTCCTCTCGCCGAGCTCCGTGCGGCGGCCCCGGAGCTCGTGGTGCTGCCCGACGAGCCGTACCGCTTCACGGCCGACGACGGACCCGAGGCCTTCGGGGACGTCCCCTGTGCCCTCGTCGACGGACGGCACCTGACCTGGTACGGACCGTCGCTGGCGGAGGCGCCGCGGGTGCTCGGCGAGGCGCTGCGAGCGGGGACCGCGGAAGTCCGCCGTCGACCGTGAGGGCGAGGCCGATGCCGCACCCTCAGCTCGGGAAGCCCGGCTCATGCGACACGGCGCCCCCACGGCCCCGTGAGGTCGGCGCGCGGGCGGACGCGGAGGCGGTGGCGGCTCGCCCGCCTTCGGCCCGGGCGGGCGAGCGTGCGCACGCGGCCGGCCGGGTTCACAGCCGCACGATGACCAGGGCGGTGTCGTCGGTGGCGTCACCGGGTGGGATCAGGTCGGTGAGCACGGCGTCGGCGAGGATCTCCGGGTCGTCCGCCTGGTGACGGGCCAGCGAGTCGGCGAGCCGGGTGAGGCCCTTGTCGATGTCTTCGCCCCGGCGCTCGATCAGACCGTCGGTGTACAGCACGAGGACGGCGCCCTCGCCGAAGGCCGCGACGGCCTGGGTCCGGGGGCCGTGTTCAGGACGGGCGGCCAGGGGCGGGTCGGTGGCCCGGTCCAGGAACTCGACGGTCCCGTCCGTGCGCAGGAGCGCCGGTGGGGGATGGCCGGCGCAGCTGTAGGTGAGGGAGTGGTTCTCCCAGTCGACGAACGCCGTGGCCACGGTGGTGTTCTCGGCGCCGTCGACGGTACGGGCGTACAGGCCGAGGACTTCCAGGGCGCGGGCGGGGCCTTCGGGGACGAGGGAGGCCGCGGTGAGGGCGCTGCGCAGTTGTCCCATGACGCCGGCCGCGTACAGGCCGTGGCCGACGACGTCACCGACGGCCACGGCGATGCGGTCGCCGGGCAGGTCGACCAGGTCGTACCAGTCGCCGGCCACGTTCAGCGCCTCGGCGGCGGGCCGGTAGCGAACGGCCGCCGGGTGCCTGCCGACCGGGCGAGGAGCGGGCAGCATGGCTTCCTGCAAGGTCAGGGCGACCTCACGGGCGCGGATGAGTTCGGTGACGTCCTCCAGCCGCTGGAGCAGCAGCGTCATCCGCCCGTCAGGTCCGAACACGGGAACGTTGGTCACGTTGAAGTACCGCTCGTGCCGTACCCCGGGCTGCTCGTGGTCCACCATGTCGTAGCGCTGCAGTGCCACGACGCTGCGCTCGCCCGTGTCCACGGCCCGGCGCAGTGAGGCGAGAACCTTGAGCAGGAGAGGCTCGGCGGCGTCGTTGTCGAGCAGTTCCTCGGGAAGGAAGCGACCGACCACTTGCTCGCGCGGGAGGCCCCGGAGGCGCAGGAACTCCGGGTTGGCGTCCGCGAAGATCAGCTGCGGAGTCACCAGCGCCACCGCTCCGGGAAGCGCCTGGAACACCGCCGCGTAGTCGACCGCCGGTTCTTCCATGATTTTCCTGCTCACCCTGCCGCTGTCTGCCTCTTCACGATACGAGCAGGGAGTCACAGCGCGCACCACGAGGTCGCGGCGTTGCCGCGCCGTGCGGTGCGCCTCGGCTCCCGATCACGCCGCGTGGAAGGCCGCTCCTTCCCTCCGCCCGGCACCCGGAACGCCTCCGCCCGGAGCGTGCCGGGGAGCCGCTCATCGAGGCGCCGCGAGCAACGCGCCGCTGATCACGCCCCGCAGGGTGTGCACGGCGGCCACGGTCCAGGCGGCGACCAGGAGCGCGTACAGGGCAACGGCGAGGGCGTCGAAGGCATGGAGACCGGTGTGCCGGGCCAGTGACTCGGCGCCGGTGACGCAGGTCCCCACCGGGAAGGTGAACGCCCACCACGTCATCGAGAACCCCATGCCCCGGCGGCGGGCCCGCGCCACCATCGCGGCCGCCAGCCCGAGCCACAGCAGCGCGAACCCCATGACGGGCACCCCGTAGAGCACCGCCAGGAGGGCGAAGCCCTGGTCGTACGGGGCCGGTACGACACCGGGCGCGAAGTCGGCGAACTTGCCGACGGCGGTCGTGGACTGGCCGAGCGGACCGAGCACGAGGAACAGGGTGGAGGTGAGGGCGAGCGGCAGCGGCCCCCCGGTGAGGAGCCGGCCGAGGATCACCGGCAGCATCACGAAGGTGGCCAGCAGGCTGAGTCCGAAGAGCGCGAAGCAGCCGAGGAGCAGGGCCTCACGGGCCTGGCCGGGCGGGAGGTGCGGCACGAGCAGGGGCCCGAGGGCGGCGGAGACCATGGGCGCGACGAGGGGGAGCAGCCAGACGGGAGTGGCCTGTTCGGGCCGGATGCGGTGGTGCACGATCATCAGGTACGGGACGGCCAGGGCGGCGGCGACGGCGGCGACCGTCCCCACACCGAACAGCACGGCGTCCACGGCGACCGCGGCGGGTGTTCCGATCCAGTCCCGGCCGACGATGAGCGTGGCGCCGCCCACCGCCAGCAGGGCCATCGCGAGACAGCCGTAGAACGGGGCCACGGCCGGGTCGAGGAGGTGGGCGCGGGCCTGGTCGCGATGGTGCGTCCAGTGCAGGGCACGGGCACCGAGCAGGGTCATGAGCAGGACGGCCGAGAGTACCCAGACGGCGAGGCAGAAGGTCCGCAGGCCCGGCACGGCGCCGGGGAGTCCGGCCCCCGCGGTGGCCACGATCGCCGTACCCATGACCGAGGCGTACCAGTTCGGGCCCAGATGGCGGACGGCGGTGGCGCGCGTATGCCGGGTGCCGGCGGCGGTGAGCGGGACGACGGGCTGGGCTGCGGTGACCATGACTCCACGGTCCCGCCGGTTCGGGTTCCCCACCAGGGAGTGCGGTTCTATGGGGGCATAAGCTGGCTTTATGGGTGTGAGCGCTGAGGAACCGGCGGACGGCAGTGCGGCGCGGGCCGGCGGGCCGGTCAGGGGCCGGGGCGCCGGTGAGTCGGCCGCGGCCGGGATCGCGCACCGGGTGCCCGATCTCGGAGCGCTGGAGCTGCTGCTCGCGGTGGCCCGGCTCGGGAGCCTCGGACGGGCCGCGCGGGAGGTGGGGATCACCCAGCCCGCGGCCAGCAGCCGGATCCGCTCCATGGAACGGCAGCTGGGTGTGGCCCTCGTCGACCGCTCACCCCGGGGTTCGCGTCTCACGGACGCCGGCGCGCTGGTCACGGACTGGGCGCGGCGGGTCGTGGAGGCGGCCGAGGCGTTCGACGCGGGGGCCCAGGCGTTGCGGGACCGGCGCGACTCGCGGCTGCGGGTGGCGGCGAGCATGACGATCGCCGAATACCTCCTGCCGGGCTGGCTGATCGCACTGCGCGGGCAGCGTCCGGACACGGCCGTCTCCCTGCTCGCGGGCAATTCCACCGCGGTCGCCGAACGTCTGCTCACGGGCGCGGCGGACCTGGGTTTCGTCGAGGGGCTCTCGGTTCCCGCCGGGCTGGACTCGGCGGTCATCGCGCACGACCGGCTGATCGTGGTGACGGCGCCGGGGCACCCCTGGGCGCGGCGCCGTGCACCGCTGGAGGGGCCGGAGCTCGCGGCGACCCCGTTGATCCTGCGGGAGGAGGGCTCGGGCACCCGCCAGGTGCTCGACGCGGCGCTCGGGGGTCTGGCCCGGCCCCTGATCGAGCTGTCCTCGACGACGGCGGTCAAGGCCGCCGCGGTGAGCGGCGCGGGCCCCGCCGTGCTGAGCGAACTGGCCCTCGGCGAGGAACTCTCCACGCACCGCCTGGTGAGTGTCCCGCTCTCGGGTGTCGAGCTCCGCCGGGCCCTGCGGGCGGTCTGGCCCACGGGCCACCGCCCCACGGGCCCGGCCCGCGACCTGCTGACCCTGACGCGCGGGGTGTAGCGGGTCAGGGATGATGGCGCGGGGGCGCGGGTGGCGCGCGGGGCCGGTACCGCGCGCCGATCGGGGGCGGTGACGAGGGCGTCGCGGCCGCCGGCTGCCGACGGCCGCACCGGCGCACGGCCACCAGCGGGCGCCGGCACCAGCGGCGGCGCCGCCGCGGCGGTGGCCTCAGGCGCCGGCTCGCGGCGGCCCGGTACGGTCCCCGTCCCGACGCCGGCTCAGGCGGTCGGGTCAGCGCCCGTGCGACGGCGGTTCAGGACGTGGCTCGCACCACCGTGTTCGTACGACGCCGGTTCAAGGACGTTGTTCGCACCAGCGCGCCGTGCGACGGCGGTTCAGGACGCGGCTCGCATCACCCTGTTCGTACGACCTCGGCTGGGAGGAAGCGGCTCGCGCCACCGTGCCCGTACGGCGCCGGTTCAGGGCGCGGCTCGTACCAGCGCGCCTGTACGACCTCGGCTGAGAGGAAGCGGCTCGCGCCACCGTGCCCGTACGGCGCCGGTTCAGGACGCGGCTCGTACCAGCGCCTGTACGACCCGGAGGTCCTCACCCATCTCCGGATGCCACTGCACGCCCAGCACCCAGTCGGGGCGGGGGAGTTCGACCGCCTCCACCGTGCCGTCCGTGGCGTGCGCCGACACCGTCAGGCCCTGGCCGAGACGGTCCACCGCCTGGTGGTGGTAGGTCGGCACGGCGCAGGACTCCGGCGCGATCTCCGCGTACCGCGTGCCCGGCACGGGTGTCACGTCGTGCCGGCCGAAGACCCCGACGTCCTTCACATGGCCCTCGATGTGCTGGACGAGCGTGCCGCCGAGGGCGACGTTCAGGAGCTGCATGCCCCGGCAGATCCCGAGGAGCGGGGTTCCGGCGTCCAGCGCGGCCCGGATCAGGGCGAGTTCCCAGGCGTCGCGCCGGGGAGCAGGCGGCCCCGTCCGCGGGGAGCGTTCCGCGGCGTAGTGGACGGGGTCGACGTCCGGGCCGCCCGCGACGACGAGCGCGTCGAGCCGGGCGACCGCCGAGGCCGCCAGCGAGGGATCGTCCGGCGGCAGCAGCGCGGCGAGCCCCCCGGACCGCTGGACCAGCCGCGGATAGCCGGCCGGCAGCAGCACGGCCTCCAGCTCCCACACGCCCCAGCGTGCCCCGGACTCCAGATACGTGCTCACGCCGATCAGCGGTCTGCTGCCCACTCTGCGCTCCCTCTCGGATCCAATGGAACGGAATCATGCCTTTGGTGGATGCTCGCACCCGCACCGGGCGGCCGGCGCGGCCGACGCCATCCGTCGATCACGCCAGGAAGCCCCGCAGCAGCGCGGCCGTGCCCGCGCAGTGCTCGCGCATCATCTCCCGAGCGCCGTCCGCGTCCCCGTCGAGCACCGCCTCGACCAGCGCGGTGTGCTGGCGCTGGGAGTGCTCCAGGTTCCGTACCAGGAGCGGGATGCAGTCGAGCAGGTCGTTGACGGACGCGCGGACGGCCGCGTACTGGGCCGTCAGGGACGGAGAGCCGGCCAGCTCCGCGAGGGTGAGGTGGAGCATCGTGTCCAGCCGGCGGTAGTCGGCGAGCGGCGCGTCACGGGTGCGGGCGAGCGCCTCGCGCAGCCGGCCGGCCCGGTCGTCGTCGAGGCCGTGCGCGGCGCACAGCCCGGCCGCGCCCACCTCCAGCACCTCCCGGAAGCGCAGGACGTCCTCGATGTCGGCCCCGGCGATCCGGCGCCGCAGTTCGTCCTGGCCGGGCGCGGTCTCCTTCGGCCGTACGAACGTGCCGCCGTACCGGCCGCGCCGTGACTCGACCAGGCCCTGGTCCTGGAGCACCTTCAGCACCTCGCGCAGGGTCACCCGGCTGATCCCGAGCCGCTCCGCCAGCTCCCGTTCGGCGGGCAGCCGCTCCCCGGCCGGCACCAGGCCGAGCCGTACCACCTGGAGGATCTGCTCCAGCGCCTCCTCGAAACCGTTGCCCGCCCGCACCGGGCGCAGCACCGGCGCCAGCCCGTCCCCCGCGCTCCCCGGACCACGGTCGGGACCCGCCTGCGTCATCTGGTCGTGCCCCCTTCCCAAGCAATGGTTCTCGGCAATACCTTATGGCTCTCGGCTGACCCAAGGAGGCTTTTCCGGTGGCAGACCGCACACCCCCGCTCGCCGTCGAGGAACTGCGCGTCCTCGTCGCGGACGGCGAGATCGACACCGTCGTCCTGGCCTTCCCCGACATGCAGGGACGCCTCCAGGGGAAGCGGTTCGCCGCACGCTTCTTCCTGGACGAGGTCCTCGAACACGGCACCGAGGGCTGCAACTACCTCCTCGCCGTCGACACCGAGATGAACACCGTCGACGGCTACGCGATGTCCTCGTGGGAACGGGGCTACGGCGACTTCGCCATGCACCCCGACCCCGCCACCCTGCGCCGCGTCCCCTGGAACGCGGGCACCGCCCTGCTCATCGCCGACCTCGCCTGGAACGACGGTTCGCCGGTCGTGGCGGCCCCCCGCCAGATCCTGCGCCGCCAGCTCGACCGGCTCGCCGAACGGGGCCTGACCGCCCAGGTCGGCACCGAACTCGAGTTCATCGTCTTCAAGGACACCTACGAGCAGGCCTGGGACGCGCGCTACCGGGGTCTCACGCCGGCGAACCAGTACAACATCGACTACTCGGTGCTGGGGACCGGGCGCATCGAGCCGCTGCTGCGCCGCATCCGCAACGAGATGCAGGCCGCGGGACTGACCGTCGAGTCCGCCAAGGGCGAGTGCAACCCGGGCCAGCACGAGATCGCCTTCAAGTACGACGAGGCCCTCGTCACCTGCGACCAGCACGCCGTCTACAAGACCGGCGCCAAGGAGATCGCCTCCCAGGAGGGCGTCTCGCTCACCTTCATGGCCAAATACGACGAGCGTGAGGGCAACTCCTGCCACATCCACCTCTCGCTCGCGGACGCCGACGGCACGAACGTGATGGCGGGCACCGCCCAGGACCCCGGCGGCATGTCCGAGACCATGCGCCGGTTCCTCGCCGGACAGCTCGCCGCGCTCAGGGACTTCTCGCTCCTCTACGCGCCCAACATCAACTCGTACAAGCGCTTCCAGCCCGGCTCCTTCGCGCCGACCGCCGTCGCCTGGGGGTACGACAACCGCACCTGCTCCCTGCGCGTCGTAGGGCACGGCCGCTCGATGCGCTTCGAGAACCGCCTGCCCGGCGGTGACGTCAACCCGCACCTGGCCGTCGCCGGACTCGTCGCGGCCGGCCTGTACGGCATCGAGAACAAGCTCGAACTGCCCGAGGCGTGCGCGGGGAACGCGTACAGCGCGGCGTACGAGCAGGTGCCGACCACCCTGCGCGAGGCCGCCGAGCTCTGGGAGAACAGCCCCATCGCCCGGGCCGCCTTCGGGGACGAGGTGGTCGCGCACTACCGCAACATGGCGCGCGTCGAGCTGGAGGCCTTCGACGCCGCGGTGACCGACTGGGAGCTGCGCCGCTCCTTCGAACGCATGTGAGGTCCTTCTTGTCGCACGAGTCGCACGAGTCGCACGAGTCCCGAGTTCCCGCCGGCCATGAGCTCCAGGTGCTCGACCCGGCCACCGAGGAGGTCGTCGCCACCGTCCCGGCCGCCACCGCGGCCGACGTGGACGCCGCCGTCCAGCGGGCGGCCCGGGCGCAGCTCCGGTGGGCCGCGCTGGCGCCCGGCGAGCGGGCCCGGCTGCTGCGCCGGTTCGCCGTCGTCGTCGACGAACACCGGGAGGAACTCGCCCGGCTGGAGGTCCGTGAGGCCGGGCACACCATCGGCAACGCCCGCTGGGAGGCGGGCAACGTCCGCGATCTGCTCGACTACGCGGCCGGGGGAGTGGAGCGGCTGACCGGCCGCCAGATCCCGGTGCCGGGCGGACTCGACGTCACCCTTCTCGAACCCCTCGGTGTCGTGGGCGTCATCGCGCCCTGGAACTTCCCGATGCCGATCGCGGCCTGGGGCACCGCCCCGGCGCTCGCGGCCGGCAACGCGGTCGTCCTCAAGCCCGCCGAGACGACCCCCCTGACCGCGCTGCGGCTGGCCGAACTCGCCCTGGAAGCGGGCCTTCCGGAGCACCTTCTCCAGGTGCTCCCCGGAGCGGGCCCCGTCGCGGGCAACGCGCTGGTGGAACACCCCGGAGTCGCGAAGATCGTCTTCACGGGGTCCACGAGCGTGGGCAAACAGGTGTTGGCGAAGGGTGCGGCCCTCCTCAAGCGCGTCACCCTGGAGCTCGGCGGCAAGAGCCCCAACATCGTCTTCGCCGACGCCGACATCGAGGCCGCCGCGGCCGCGGCCCCCATGTCCTTCCTCGACAACTCCGGCCAGGACTGCTGTGCCCGCACCCGCATCCTCGTCCAGCGCTCCGTGTACGAGCGCTTCCTCGGGCTCCTCGCCCCCGCGGTCGAGTCCGTCGTCGTGGGCGACCCGTCCGACGAGGCGACGCAGATGGGCCCGCTGATCTCGCGGGCGCAGCTGGAGCGCGTCCGGTCGTACGTCCCCGCCGGCCTCCCCGGTATCCGCGGCAAGGCCCCGGAGGGCCCCGGCTTCTGGTTCCCGCCCACCGTCCTCACGGACGTCGAGCCGGACGCGCGGGTGGCCGTCGAGGAGGTCTTCGGGCCGGTCGCCGTGGTCCTGCCGTTCGAGGACGAGGCGGACGCGGTCCGGCTCGCCAACGCCACCGACTACGGCCTCGCCGGTTCCGTCTGGACCCGTGACGTCGGCCGGGCGCTGCGCGTCTCGGGAGCCGTCCGGGCCGGCAACCTCTCCGTCAACTCCCACTCCAGCGTCCGCTACTGGACCCCCTTCGGCGGTTTCAAGCAGTCGGGGATCGGCCGCGAACTCGGCCCGGACGCGCTCACCGCCTTCACCGAAACCAAGAACGTCTTCATCAGCACGGAGGGCCCCGCACAGTGACCGAAGCCACCGCAGTCAACGAGGCGACCGACGCCACCGCAGGGAACGTCTGCCGCCGCCTGGTCGGCCGGACCGCCGTCATCACCGGCGCCGGCAGCGGCATCGGACTCGCGACCGCCCGCCGGCTCGCCTCCGAGGGCGCCCACGTCGTCTGCGGCGACGTCGACGAGGTCCGCGGCAAGGCCGCCGCCGACGAGGTCGGCGGGATCTTCGTCAAGGTCGACGTCACCGACCCCGAGCAGGTCGAGGCGCTGTTCAGGACGGCCCACGACACCTACGGCTCGGTCGACGTCGCCTTCAACAACGCGGGCATCTCGCCGCCCGACGACGACTCCATCCTGGACACCGGCCTGGAGGCCTGGAAGCGCGTCCAGGAGGTCAACCTCACCTCCGTCTACCTGTGCTGCAAGGCCGCGATCCCCTACATGCGCCGTCAGGGCAGGGGCTCCATCATCAACACGGCGTCCTTCGTGGCCCGGATGGGCGCGGCGACCTCACAGATCTCGTACACCGCGTCCAAGGGCGGCGTCCTGGCCATGTCCCGCGAGCTCGGCGTGCAGTTCGCCCGTGAAGGCATCCGGGTCAACGCGCTGTGCCCCGGACCGGTCAACACCCCGCTCCTCCAGGAGTTGTTCGCCAAGGACCCCGAGCGCGCCGCGCGCCGTCTCGTCCACATCCCGGTCGGCAGGTTCGCCGAGGCCGAGGAGATCGCCGCGGCGGTCGCCTTCCTCGCCAGCGACGACTCCTCCTTCGTCAACGCCTCCGACTTCCTGGTGGACGGAGGGATCTCGGGCGCGTACGTCACGCCCCTGTAGACCACGGCGGTGTATGCACGACCCATGCGATTCCGATCCGTCCGTGCCGCTCTCGTATGCGCCCTGGTCGCGGCCGCCACCCCGGCGGCCGCGACCGCCGCACCCTCCGCGCCCCGCGCCGACTGCCCACGGCTCACGGGGAGCTGGTACGGCGACAACCGCGCCCGCCTGCAACGGCTGATCGACACCCGGGGCACCTGCTCCGGGAGCGCGAACACCCCCGTCGCCGCCTTCGACTGGGACAACACGGTCACCAAGAACGACGTCACCGACGCCACCCTCGGCTGGATCCTGCGGCACGACGGGATCCTGCGCCCGGCGCGCTGGAAGGACACCAGCCAGTGGCTCACCGACGCGGCCGACCGGGCCCTGACCACCGCCTGCGACACCGCCACCCCCGTGGGCGCCCCCCTCACCACCTCGGCCGGCCCCCGCTGCGCCGACGAGATCCTGGAGATCCGGGAGAGCGGGCGGACCATGAGCGGGGCCGCCGCCTTCGCCGGGGACTGGAACCGCCGGCGCACCGTCCCCCAGTACGCCTGGGTGCCCCAGCTCCTCGCCGGGCACACCGTCGCCGAACTGACCTCCTACGCCCGCCGTGCCCGTACCGAGGCCCTGGCCGCGCCCGTCGGTTCGACGCGCACCGTGGGCACGCACACCCTCCCGGCGTACGTCCGCCACTACACCCAGCAGCGTGACCTGATCCGTACGCTCCGACGGGCCGGATTCGACGTGTACATCGTCTCGGCGGGCTCCGAACCGGTCACCGAGGTCTGGTCGCGCGGCGTCGGCGTCGACGCACGGCACACCATCGCCATCCGGTCCGTCCTCGACCGGCACGGGCGGATCACCCCCTGGAACCAGGGCTGCGGCGGCGTACCGGCGACCCGGGGCGAGGCCATCCCCTACATCGACGGCAAGCGCTGCTGGATCAACCAGGAGATCTACGGTGTCCACGGCGCCGCGGCCTGGCGGCGGCAGGACCCGGAGCACCGCGTCGCGCTCGCGGCGGGCGACGCCGACACCGACGTCACCTTCGTCGGGGACGCCACCGGTGCGCACCTCGTGCTCAACCGCAACAAGAGTGAACTCATGTGCCGCGCCTACGACGACGCCGACGGCCGCTGGCTGATCAACCCCATGTTCATCGAGCCGCTGCCGCGCAGGCCGCGGCCGTACCCGTGCTCGACGAACGCCTACAACGCGGCCGACGGCGGCGGGGAACCCGTCCTGAGGGACGACGGTTCGGTCGTACCCGATCAGAAGGACTCGGTCCACTGAGCACCATGTACCGGCGTCCGGAGCGCGTCCTAGAGTGCCGGGATGAGCATGACGCCCCCGCCCGGCTGGTACCGCGACCCGTCGTACCCGCTCGTCGAGCGCTGGTGGGACGGCGCCGCGTGGACCGACCACCGGCGGCAGCCCGGGGCCGTCCCGGTGCCCCTGGCCCCGCCGGAAGCGACGGGCCGCGGCTCCGGCCGGGCCAGGGCCGCGGCACTCGTCGCCGCCGGAGCCGTCCTCGTCACCTCGATCGTCACGGGCGTTCTCGTCCTCGGCCGGGACGACGACGCGGGGGGCGCCGCCACGGCAGGCACCACACCGCCGCCGGGCACCCCCTCCGCGACTTCGGGGACGCCGTCCCCGTCCCCGGTCCCCTCCGCCGCGGCACGCCCGGGTGCCCCGTCCGTCGTCGTGGACGAACTCAACGGCATCACGCTGCCGCTGCCCAAGGGCTGGGTCGAACCCCGTGACGTCGCCGAGGACGACATCGTGATGACCACCCCCGGAACGTACGACTGCCCGGGCGACCCCGGACTGTGCCGCCGCGGAAGGGTCGTCTCGCGCACCGTCACGGCGAACGCCGAAAGCTCCCCGAAGGCCCTCGCCGAGCAGGACATCGACGACGCCGCGAAGACCGCCTACGACCGTGACCCCGTCGGCGGCCGCCCCTACCGGGGCATCACGTCCCACCGGCTGCTGAAGGCGGGCTCGGTCGCCGTCGCGGGCCGCGCCGGGTACCTGGTGCGCTGGCGGGTCCGGACCGGGGCGGGGCCGGGCGGCTACGTCGAGTCGTTGGTGTTCCCCTCCAGCGTGGGCTCCCAGGCGCCCGTCGTCGTCCGTTTCGCCTTCGACGCCGGCGCCGGGGGACCGCCGCTCGCCGACATGGACCGGATCACCGAGGGGATCCGGGCGACGGGCGACGCGGGCACCGGCGGGGGAGTGGGCAGCAGTATCGGGCCCTCCCGGTAGCGGCCACGCCTCAGAGGAACGTCCGGCCCTCTCCGCGGTACGTCGGGACGGTCGCCGTCACCTCGTCGCCCTCCACCAGGTGCAGCGCCTCGAACCGCTCGCACAGCTCGCCGGCCTTGGCGTGCCGGAACCACACCTTGTCACCGATGAGCAGGTCGTCCGCGGGGGAGCCGAGCAGCGGGGTCTGCACCTCGCCCGGCCCCTCCTGGGGGTCGTACCGCAGCCCCTCCGGAAGGCAGGGCACCGGGAGACGGTCGGGGCCGGGCGCCCCCGAGGCCGGATAGCCGCCGCCGAGCACCGTGACCACACCGACGCCGGGACGGCGCACGACCGGCTGCGCGAAGAGCGCGGCGGGACGGCCGCTGAAGGACGTGTAGTTGTCGAACAGCCGAGGAACGTAGAGCCCGGAGCCCGCCGCGATCTCGGTCACCGCGTCCTCGGCGGCCGTCTGCTGCACGCTGCCGGTGCCCCCGCCGTTGACGAACTCCAGGCCGGGCGCCACCGCCCGTACCGCGCGGACGACCTCGGCGCGCCGCCGCGCGAGTTCCTTGCGGGCCGTGGCCTGCATGAGCCTGACGGCCCGCGACCGGAAGGGCCGTCCCGCGACGGCGTCGCCGACGCCCGCGATGTGGCCCTCGTACGCCATGATCCCCACCAGCTCGAAGCCCGGCCGGCCGGCGACGGCCCGCGCCATCCCGGCGACCTGCTCGGCCGAGTGCAGCGGCGAGCGCAGCGCCCCGACCCGGACCCGCCCGCCGAGCAGCTTGAGCGAGGTGTCCAGTTCCAGGCAGACCCGCACGGTCTCGGTGCCGCCCCGGCGGGACTCGTCGATCAGCCGGAGCTGGGCGGGGTCGTCGACCATGACGGTGACCGCGGCGGCGAGCTTGGGGTCGCCGGTCAGCTCCGCGTACCCCGCGGTGTCCACCGACGGGTAGGCGAGCAGGACGTCGTCGAAACCGGAGCGGGCCAGCCAGATCGACTCGGCGAGGGTGAAGGACATGATTCCCGCGAAGCCGTCCCGGGCCAGGACGCGTTCGAGCAGGGCGCGGCAGCGTACGGACTTGCTGGCGACCCGGATCGGCTTTCCGCCGGCCCTGCGGACGAGGTCGTCCGCGTTCGCGTCGAAGGCCTCCAGGTCCACGATCGCGAGAGGGGCGTCGAGGTGAGCGGTGGCCCGGTCGTAGCGGGCCCGGTCTGCGGCGCGGGCAGTCATGACCGAAGCCTGCCAGACTCGATTACCGCAGGGTAGGGGGACGTTCCGGGCAGATGCCCCGGGGTCTCGGACTGGTTCCCTCCCGGCCCACGTCAACCCGTAGAGTGACGCGGACGAGGGGCGAACGGCCTTGTCCGGGCGGCGCCTGCCCGGGATGACGGTCCGTCGGCACGGGTATGCCTGTCCGGTGACGGATGAGTCGCCGGGGTGGTCCCCTACGTACAGGTGGACGGCCCGGCGGACTCCGGGCCGGATCGGTTGCCCGGGTACGAGGAAACGGGGGGTGCATGAGCACGGAAGCGCGTCGCGCCTCCATCCCGCAGAGCCCGGCCGTCCCACCCCGCCCGGCACAGCCCCCCGCCGCGGGCCGGTCCCCCGAGGGGGACGGGAACCCCGAAGCGACGGCGTCCCGCGAAGGGACGGCGACGGACGCGGGGACGGTGCCCGAGCGAGAGACGCGGTCCTCCACCGACGACGGCACCGCGGCACCCCGCCCGTCGGCCACCCCGGCCCCCGGCAGGGAGCGGTCGCCCGAGCAGGGTGACGCGGGGTTCTTCCGGCGCACGCCCCGCAACCGCCCGGAGCCCGCCCCCGACAGCGCGAACGCCGGGCCGTCCCGCCCGGAGCGGTCGCCGGAACCGGGGGAGGCGGGCTTCGTCCCGCCGGCCCCTCCCACACGTCCCTGGAACCCGTCCGAGAACCAGGGCGCCGCCCTGCCCGCCCCGGAACCGTCGCCGGAGCGAGGGGACGCGGGGTTCTTCCGGCCGGCGCGACCGGAACGCTCCGGGCGCGCCTCCGGGAACCCGGACGCCGCCCCGGCCCGGGCGGAGCAGTTCCCGGCGCGGGGGGACACCGTGCCGCCACGACCGGCGACACCCCCTCGTTCCCGGGTGGCCGACGTGCGGGGGGACGCGGGACCCGGCCGTCCGGTGACCCCGCACGGAACCGGTACCTCCCCCACCGGAGGGGAGACGATGCCGCCCCGGCCGGCGACGCCACCGTGGCCCGAGCGGTCCCCCGGGACCGGAACCACGGTGCCGCCCCGCCCCGATCACCCGCCCACGGGGGCCACTTGGCGACCCCGCCCGGCGCAACCCGTGGGTGCGGAACCCGTCGGCGGTGAGCCCTGGTCGCTGCCCAGCTCCGAGGAACCGCCCCCGGCGGCCGTCCCGCGCCCCGGCGGTGACCCCCGGGGACAGGCACCGCACGGCTCCGCCGCCGGCGCGGCACCCGACTCCCGCGGGAGGCACACGCCGGGCGCCTCCACGGGCACCGGCCCGCGCACGGACGACGGATCCCGTACGTCCGCACGGCCCTTCCGCCGCTTCCGCGAGACGAAACCCTTCGCGGGGAGCAGAGGAAGCACGGTGAGCCAGGAGACCACGGAGACTTCGGAGACCTCTGCGTCCGCAGGCTTCCCGGGGTCCGCGGGGCCCGCAGAGTCCTCGGCGACCATGGGCTCCACCGGGTCCAAGGGGAGTGCCGGGCCCACCGGGTCCTCCCAGGAGACCCCGTCCCCGTCCCCGTCGACTCCCCCGGCCATGTCCGCGTCCGTGTCTTCGTCCGCGCCGAGCGTCACCCCCACCCCCGGACCGCCGTACGCCCCGGCCTCCCACCGCGACACGGCCCACCCGCGCGTCCCCGGCCGCCGTACCGCCCCGACGAGCCCGCCCCCGCCGCCGGCCTCCGCGCGATTCCCCGACGCGCCCCCCGCCGCCCGTCGGCCCGGTACGCCGCCCACCGCCCCGCCACAGCGGTCCGGTGGACCCGACGACGGGATCACGGAGACGAGCGAGCGGCCGCGGCCCACCCCGGCGGGTACGCACCCCGGACTCCCCACCCCCGCCGGCCGGGTCCCGGGCACCGGACGCCCCTACGTGTCGTTCGCGGAACCCGGGACCGACGACGGCTTCGACCGTTTCGACACCTTCGACACCTACGCCCGCCTCGATCACGCCACCACGCGATCGCGCCCCGTGCGCGCCCGCACCCGGCCCAGGTTCGTCGCGGCCGCGACCTGCCTCGTGCTGGGCCTCGGGCTCATCGGCGGTGCGGTGACCGGGAGTTGGCTCACCGGGGACAGTGCGGGCGCGGACGGCACGCACAGCTCGTTCACGGCGGCCGCCGGCCTGTGGCACAGCGTGCCCGTGGACCAGCTCTTCCCGCCCACCGTCGACGGCCAGGGCGCCGGGCCCGGCGGCGCCGACCGCGCCTGGACCCGGGTCGCCGTCGCCCCCGACAGCGGCTGCGCCGACGCCTTCGACCCGCTCCTGCGCCAGGTCCTGGCGCCGGCCGGCTGCCTGCGGCTGCTACGGGCCACCTACACGGACGTGACGCACAGTCAGGTCACCACCGTGGGGCTGCTGTTCACCACGGCGGACGCGGCGACCATGACCTCCCTGAAGGCCCGCTTCCAACAGCAGGGCCTCGACCGGCGCACCGATCTGATGCCCCGTCCGTACGCCGTCAAGGGCACCGTCGCCGCCGGGTTCGGTGACGCCCAGCGCGCGTCCTGGACGGTGTCGGTCCTCACCGACGCCCCCGTCGTCGTCTACGCCGTCTCCGGGTTCGCCGACGGCCGGATCGTCACCGCTCCGCAGCCCGCCGCGGACGCCGTGAAGCCCGGTGTGACGACGGCCCCGGCCCAGGCGGGCCTCGGCAACGACGCGCAGGGCCTCGCCGACCGCGTCGAGCGGAGCCTGCGCAGAACCGTCGGCTCGGCCTCGGAGAAGCCGTCATGACCCGCACCCCCACCCGCCGGGCCGCGTTCCTCGGTGTCCTGCTGGCCGCCTCCCTCGCGCTGCTCCCGTCCGGTACCGCGTACGCCGACGGCATACGGGCCCAGCAGTGGGCCCTCGACGCCATGCACACCCAGCAGGCCTGGCGCACGACCAAGGGCAACGGCATCACCGTCGCGGTCCTCGACACGGGCGTCGACGACCAGCACCCGGACCTGGTCGGCAACATCCTCCCCGGCAAGGACATGGTGGGCTTCGGAGCGCACCGCGGTGAGCGCGCGTGGGCCCGGCACGGCACCGCCATGGCGGGGATCATCGCGGGCCACGGACACGGCGCGGGCCGAGGGGACGGCGTCCTCGGCATCGCCCCCGAGGCGAAGATCCTCCCCGTCCGGGTCATCCTCGAGGACGGCGACTCCTCCCGTACGAGAGCACGCAGCACCCGCGGCAACGCCCTCGCCGAGGGCATCCGCTGGGCCGCCGACCACGGCGCCGACGTCATCAACCTCTCCCTCGGCGACGACTCCAAGTCCGCCCACCCCGAGCCCGCCGAGGACTCCGCCGTCCAGTACGCCCTGAAGAAGGGCGCCGTCGTGGTCGCCTCGGCGGGCAACGGCGGCGAGAAGGGCGACCACATCTCCTACCCGGCGGCCTACCCGGGCGTGATCGCGGCGGCGGCCGTCGACCGGTACGGCACCCACGCCTCGTTCTCCACCCGCCGCTGGTACGCCACCGTCAGCGCCCCCGGCGTCGACGTCGTCATCGCCGACCCGGACGACCGGTACTACGAGGGCTGGGGCACCAGCGCCGCCTCCGCCTTCGTCTCCGGCGCGGTCGCCCTCGTCAAGGCGGCCCACCCGGGCCTGTCCCCGGCACAGATCAAGAAGCTGCTGGAGGACACCGCCCGCAACGCGCCCAGCGGCGGCCGTGACGACTCCCGCGGCTTCGGCTTCATCGACCCCGCGGCCGCCATCCAGGCGGCCGGGCGGCTCAAGCCGGAGGACCTGCACGCGGCGGCGTACGGCCGCAAGTACTTCGGCAAGGGCCCCGACGCACCCCGGGACGACCACGAGGCCGCCGGCTGGTTGGGCCCGGTCGCGGGCGGGGCGGGTGTGCTCCTGCTGGCCGCCGCGGTGCTGCTGTGGCGAGGCCGCGGGACCGGGCTCCGCTCCACGAACTGAGGCTCCGCTCCAGGGGTTCGAGGTACCGCTCCAGGCACCGGGTGCCGCTCAGGGGCTGTTGTGAGGTGCCGCTCCCGGACCGGATGCCGCCGTACGGCCTCAGGGGGTGGAGAACGCGGCGACCGCCGCCCGCGCCGCCGCCTCCACCAGCGAGATCCCCTCCGCCTTGGTCGAGTTGCCGTCGGACAGGGCCGCCACCAGATAGTCGTGGCCGGCGGCGGTGATCCGCCCGATGCTGTTGACGTCCCACAGCCCGGTCGTACTGCGCGGCAGCCACCCGTTCTTCAGGGCCGAGCCGGATCCGTCGGCCGCGGCCGAGACCCCCCACCGCTGATCGGCGACGATCTCGCCCATGAGCCCCTGGAGATACGTCCGCGAGGCCTTGTCGAGCCGTGAGCCGTCCCCGAACACCTGCCTGAGCAAGGTCAGTTGATCGGCCGCCGTGGTCCGGGTGAGACCCCACAGCGCGCCGTCCCCGCCCTCGGTGCCCTTCAGGCCGAAGCGGTCGTTCGCCGCGTCGAGTCCGTCCGCCTGCCCGATGGCGTCCCACAGGGCGGACGCGGACGCGTTGTCACTCCTCGTGATCATCGCGGTGGCGTACGTCTTCTCCCGCGCCGTCAGGCGCCGGTCCGCGTCCTGCGCCCGGAGCAGCAGCGCGGCCAGGATGTCGACCTTGACGATGCTCGCCGTGTCGAAGCTCCCCCCGCCGTACGCGGCGCTCTCACCGGAGTCCAGGTCGAGCACCGCGACCGACACCTCGGCGCCCGGCGCCACGGTCACGGCCCGCATCCCCTTGGTGAGCAGCGCGGTGCGGTCCACCGAGGGCTCCGTGACGGGTTCCACCGCTGTCTCCCCGCTGGTCGGTTCCGATGCCTCCGGCGACGCGCCGGCCGCCGCCGAGGAGGAGGATACGAGGCCGCCCCGGTCGCGCGCCTGTGCCTTCACGTACACCGTTCCGGCGGCCGTGCCGCCGACGAGCACGGCGGACGCCACCACCGCGTACACGACTGTCCTTCGTCCGGACGCGCGACCACGCCGCCGACGAGCTCTGTGAGAGGCCATCCCGCGATGCTCGGGGCCGCGGCTGTGTCCGGCGTCAGGAGTGCGTGAACGCCGGGTCAGCGGGAGCTGAGAATCCGGTGAGAGCTGTCACCAGCGGGTTTCCGGGCCCGCACAAGCGCAGCAGCATCCCCCCGATAGGGTCGGGGACCGTGGCGAACAAGAACATTCCCGACTCCGGCTTCCCCGACGACGACGGCTCCGCCGATCCCCGGCTGACCGCGGCGCTCGCGGCCTGGGCCGAGGACCGCACCGCCGTGGGGCCGGTCCTGGAGGCGCTCAAGGGCGCCCGGCTGCTGGTGCCCGTCGTGGCCGTCCTCGGCGAGGTGGAGGAGGACGAGAACGGACTGCGTCACGAGAAGACCAGCGACATGGCGGTGCCGACCCTGAAGGCCGGCGGCCGCACGGCCCTGCCCGCCTTCACGTCCACCGAGACGCTGGCCCGCTGGGACCCGGCGGCGCGCCCGGTCGCCGTACCCCTGCACCAGGCGCTTCAGGCCGCCGCGCACGAGCGGGCCGACACGCTCGTCCTCGATCTGGCCGGTCCCGTCCCCTACGAACTGACCGGCTCCGCGCTGCTGGCCCTCGCCGAGGGGCGCACGACGGCGGACCCGCTCGCCGATCCGACGGTCGTCGAGGCGGTGCGCGCGGCCGTGGCCGCCGAGCCCGCCGTCGTGCGGGCCCACCTCGGCCCCGGCCGGGCGGACGGCACCCTCGCACTCGTCCTGGACGCGTCCGCGGAACCGGCCGAGGCCGCCCGGGCCGTCGCGGGGCGGCTCGCCGCCGACGAGACGCTGAGGGCCCGCCTGGTGCGCGGCCTCGACCTGGCACTGCTGCCGGCCGGGACGACGCCACCGGGCGAGCCCCTGTACGTACGTTCTTAGGACGACGCGCGTGTGCGGGAGCGCGTACGCCGGTGGAGAGGGTGGGCGGGGAGGACGGACTAGCCGTAGACGGGGCCCGTGTACTTCTCGCCCGGGCCCTGACCGGGCTCGTCCGGGACGAGGGACGCCTCGCGGAACGCCAGCTGGAGCGACTTCAGGCCGTCGCGCAGCGGGGACGCGTGGAAGGAGCTGATCTCGGTGGCGCTCGCGTCGAGCAGACCGGCCAGCGCGTGGATCAGCTTGCGGGCCTCGTCGAGGTCCTTGTACTTGTCGCCCTCCTCGGTCAGACCGAGCTTCACGGCGGCGGCGCTCATCAGGTTGACCGCGACCGTCACGAGGACCTCGACCGCGGGGACCTCGGCGATGTCGCGGGTCATGCTGTCGAAGTCGGGGTTCTGGGGAGGGGTGTCACTCATGCCCCACACGATAGGTCCCGGGCGGTTCCCGGCCCCAGTTGGCCTCGGTTAGCCGATATCGGCCCAAGCTGCTAACCTTGTGTAACGACCGGCTGGACATGTACGTGTCCGGCCCACAAGTGGAGGCTCCGATCTCCCACCTGACTGTCCTCCGGGACGGCAGGTCACCCGGTCAGGCGGCCACCACCGTTCCGTACGGACGGTGGAGTCGCCCGAAAGTGCGCCCCGCGGTTGACCGCGGCGGTGCTCCGGTAATCCATGGAGCCCCGCCTGTGTCCCGTCCGGGGCATTTTTCATGCCCCGCGGTGGTTGGTCCACGTGTCATCAGAGACATACGCGGCTGTCCGCCAGACCGCCGTGTGGTGCTACCGAGGAGGATCCATCAGCGCCGAGCCCCGCATCAACGACCGGATTCGCGTTCCCGAAGTGCGACTTGTCGGTCCTAGCGGCGAGCAGGTCGGGATTGTTCCGCTTGCCAAGGCCCTTGAGCTTGCTCAGGAGTACGACCTCGACCTCGTCGAGGTGGCGGCGAACGCTCGCCCGCCCGTCTGCAAGCTCATGGACTACGGGAAGTTCAAGTACGAGTCGGCCATGAAGGCCCGTGAGGCGCGCAAGAACCAGGCGCACACGGTCATCAAGGAGATGAAGCTCCGGCCGAAGATCGACCCGCACGACTATGACACCAAGAAGGGTCACGTCGTCCGGTTCCTCAAGCAGGGCGACAAGGTCAAGATCACGATCATGTTCCGTGGTCGCGAGCAGTCCCGGCCGGAGCTCGGCTACCGACTGCTTCAGCGGCTGGCCTCGGACGTCGAGGACCTCGGGTTCATCGAGTCGAACCCGAAGCAGGACGGCCGAAACATGATCATGGTTCTCGGCCCGCACAAGAAGAAGACCGAGGCGATGGCCGAGGCCCGTGAGGCCCAGGCGGCTCGCAAGGCCGAAGCGAAGGCCAATCCGGGTCGCTCGCAGAACGCGGCCGACGGGGAGATCGCCGAAGGTGAGGTCGCCGACAGCGAGGGCGAGATCACCGAGGCCGAGGCCGAGACCGCCGAGGCTCCGGCCGAGGCATCCGCCGAGGCCTGATCCCAGGGCGAAGGCTCCGGGAAGTCCGGGACGAGAGTCCGGGACGTCCCGGGAGGCGCGTCAGGGGATGCCAACCGATACATACATGACGTTCCACCGTGCCCGGTTTCGCGACCGGGCACCGGAACGCCACTGACGAGGAGAGAACGGCGCTATGCCGAAGAACAAGTCGCACAGCGGTGCCAGCAAGCGCTTCAAGATCACCGGCTCCGGCAAGGTGCTCCGTGAGCGCGCCGGCAAGCGCCACCTGCTCGAGCACAAGTCGTCCCGTCTGACGCGGCGCCTGACCGGCAACGCCGAGATGGCCCCGGGCGACGCCAAGAAGATCAAGAAGCTTCTCGGCAAGTGACGTACCGGCGGCACCGCCGCCGCCGTACGCCAGGACCGGGACCCAATCGAATTCGGGCCGTGTGACCACCGACCACGGCCCCGCTACAAGGAGTTAAAAAGTGGCACGCGTCAAGCGGGCAGTCAACGCCCACAAGAAGCGCCGGGCGATCCTCGAAGCCGCCAGCGGCTACCGCGGTCAGCGTTCGCGTCTGTACCGCAAGGCCAAGGAGCAGGTCACCCACTCCCTGGTCTACAACTACAACGACCGCAAGAAGCGCAAGGGCGACTTCCGTCAGCTGTGGATCCAGCGCATCAACGCCGCTGCCCGCGCCAACGGCATCACCTACAACCGCTTCATCCAGGGTCTGAAGGCCGCGAACATCGAGGTCGACCGCAAGATCCTGGCCGAGCTGGCCGTGAACGACGCCGGTGCGTTCGCCGCGCTCGTCGAGGTCGCGCAGAAGGCGCTGCCGTCGGACGTCAACGCGCCGAAGGCCGCGTGACGCTCGTACTGGCCTGAGCCGGACGTAGCCCGTGGACCCGCTTGCCTCATGGCTTGCGGGTCCCTGTGCGTTCGCGCTCCGCGGGTCCGGCGGGCGGGGCGCGCCGTCCGTTCCACGGGGTGTCCTCGGACCTCCGGATACGCCGGTGTCCGTCCGGTACGCGACCCCTGGGCACCCACCGGTCACCCCGCCGCCCGTCCACCCCTGCCGGCGCCGGTGCCGCGCACGTCCGTCCGCGGCCCGCACAGCCCGCGTCCGCGGCACCCTGGCCCGCGGCACGGACCGTCGTTCCCCCTTTCGCAGACCCCCTGAGGTGACCCCATGCCCGCCGCCCCCGTCGAGCTGATCTCCCCGCGGTCGCCCCGCGTCCTGGCCGCGCGGCGGCTGGCCCGGCGGAACTTCCGGGGCAAGGAGCGGCTGTTCCTCGCCGAGGGCCCGCAGGCGGTGCGCGAGGCGGCGGCCCACCGTGCCGACGGCACCCCCACGCTCGTCGAACTGTTCGCCACCCCCGAAGCCGCGGAGCGCTACGCCGACATCGTCGGGGACGCCCGGGAGGCCGGGGCCCGCGTGCACCTCGCCGACGAGGAGGTGATCGCCGACATCTCGACGACCGTCACCCCGCAGGGCCTCGTCGGCGTCTGCCGCTTCCTCGACACCCCGTTCGAGGAGATCCTCGCGGCACGGCCCAGGCTCGTCGCCGTCCTCGCGCACGTCCGCGACCCCGGGAACGCCGGCACCGTGCTGCGCTGCGCGGACGCCGCGGGTGCCGAGGCCGTCGTCCTCACCGACGCCTCCGTCGACCTCTACAACCCCAAGGCCGTACGGGCCTCCGTCGGGTCTCTGTTCCACCTCCCCGTCGCCGTCGGGGTCCCCGTCGAGGACGCCGTGCGGGGGCTGAAGGCCGCCGGTGTGCGGATCCTCGCCGCGGACGGCGCCGGACAGGACGACCTCGACGACGAACTGGACGAGGGCACCATGGGCGGCCCCACCGCCTGGGTGTTCGGCAACGAGGCCTGGGGGCTCCCGGAGGAGACGCGCGCGCTGGCCGACGCCGTCGTGCGCGTTCCGATCCACGGAAAGGCCGAGAGTCTGAACCTGGCGACCGCCGCCGCCGTATGTCTCTACGCGTCCGCCCGTGCACAGCGTGCCTCCGGAGGGTGCCGCTCCGTCACCGACGGCTAGTAGGGTGACGGGCTCGGGGGACCTCCCCCAAGCTCTCGGCTTCGCTCGAGCAGGGAGGTGCCCCACCGCCAGACGAGAGGTGGGATACGGGGATGGGTGTCGGCACGAGCGGTGCGAACAGCGCACTGCGCGCACGGGACGTGCGTGACACGCCCGCGCCCCGGGGCGAGGAGCAACTCGGAGCCGACCTCGGTGTCGATCCCGACGACCTCCCCGACGGACTCGTCGTCGCCGACGAGCACGGCCGGGTGATCTCCTTCAACGCCGCCGCCGCCCGCATCACCGCCGTCCCCGCCGCCGAGGCCCTCGGACGGCAGCTGGAAGCGGCCCTCCCGCTCGAGGACCTCGAAGGCCGCCGGTGGTGGCAGCTGACCGACCCCTACGGCGGGCTCGCGATCCGTGTCGGCCAGCCCGAACGCAACCTGCTGCTGCCCGGCGGCCGCGAGGTCCTGGTCTCCGCACGGTACGTCCGCGGCCGGCCCACCGGGCCCGTCCGCCGGGTCGTCGTCTCGCTGCGCGACACCGAGGCCCGCCGCCGCACCGAGCGCAGCCACGCCGAACTGATCGCCACGGTCGCCCACGAACTGCGCTCCCCGCTCACCTCCGTCAAGGGCTTCACCGCCACGCTGCTCGCCAAGTGGGAACGCTTCACCGACGACCAGAAGAAGCTGATGCTGGAGACGGTGGACGCCGACGCCGACCGGGTCACCCGCCTCATCGCCGAACTGCTCGACATCTCCCGCATCGATTCCGGACGGCTCGAAGTGCGCCGCCAGCCCGTCGACATAGGCGCCGCCGTCGGCCGCCACATCCAGGCCTACGTCACCTCGGGCCAGCCCGCCGACCGTTTCCTGCTGCGCATCGAACAGCCGCTGCCCCAGCTGTGGGCCGACCCGGACAAGATCGACCAGGTGCTCAGCAACCTGCTGGAAAATGCGGTGCGCCACGGCGAGGGAACCGTCACCATCGACATCACGCCCTCGGCGTCCCCGCGGGAGCGGGCAGACGACGCGACCGCCGCGACCGCCGCGAGCGCCGCCCACGCCGCCACCTCGGTGACCGTGAGCGACGAGGGCACCGGCATCCCGGAGGAATCCATGAACCGCGTCTTCACCCGCTTCTGGCGGGGCAGCAAGCGTGGCGGCACGGGTCTCGGGCTGTACATCGTCAAAGGAATCGTCGAAGCCCACGGCGGTACGATCACGGTCGGCCGCGCCCCCGGCGGCGGCGCCGAGTTCCGATTTACGTTGCCCGTGAGCACCCCGGCGTATCTGCTGTAACGCCGACGAGGCCCCACGGGCGCACACACAGGGGAGCCCGCGCCGGGACGCGCAGTCCGGCACGGCCCCCCACCCCCGTTAGACTCGGCCTTTGGCACCTTTGCGTCCCCGTTTCATGTTTCAGGGACGATGCGCGTCCCCCGAGTCGAGACGAGTCGAGACGAGTCGGGACGGGGACCATCCGCCAGCCAACCGGAAGCACGGGAAGAGATGTCGGCACCGAATAAGTCGTACGACCCTGTAGAGGTCGAGGCCTTGAAACCGGAAGAGATCGAGCGCATGCGGGACGAGGCGCTCGCCGCCTTCGCCGCCGCCGGTGACCTCGACGCGCTCCAGGAGGCCAAGGTCGCCCACACCGGCGGCACCTCACCGCTGGCCCTCGCCAACCGCGAGATCGGCGCCCTGCCCCCGCACGCCAAGGCCGCCGCCGGCAAGATCGTCGGTCAGGCCCGCGGTGCCGTGAACAAGGCACTCGGCGCCCGCCAGACCGAGCTGGAGGCCGAGCGCGACGCCCGGGTACTGGTCGAGGAGGCGGTGGACGTCACCCTGCCGTACGACCGGGTGCCGGCCGGCGCGCGTCACCCCCTGACCACGCTGTCGGAGCGTATCGAGGACGTCTTCGTGGCCATGGGCTACGAGGTCGCCGAGGGCCCCGAGGTCGAGGCGGAGTGGTTCAACTTCGACGCCCTGAACATCGGCCCGGACCACCCGGCGCGCGGTATGCAGGACACCTTCTTCGTGAAGGGCCCCAAGGGCCACGAAGAGGAGTCGAACATCGTGCTGCGCACCCACACCTCGCCGGTGCAGATCCGCTCGATGCTCGACCGCGAGCCCCCGGTCTACGTGATCTGCCCGGGCCGCGTGTACCGCTCCGACGAGCTGGACGCCACGCACACCCCCGTCTTCACCCAGGTCGAGCTGCTCGCCATCGACGAGGGCCTGACCATGGCCGACCTCAAGGGCACCCTCGACCACATGGTCCAGTCGCTCTTCGGCCCGGACATGAAGACCCGGCTGCGCCCGAACTTCTTCCCGTTCACCGAGCCGTCCGCCGAGATGGACATGGTGTGCTACGTCTGCCGCGGGGACTCCGTCGGCAACCCCGACCGGCCCTGTCGCACCTGCTCCTCCGAGGGCTGGATCGAACTCGGCGGCTGCGGCATGGTCAACCCCCGGGTACTGGTCGCCGCGGGCGTCGACCCCGAGAAGTACAGCGGATTCGCCTTCGGGTTCGGCATCGAACGGATGCTGATGTTCCGCCACAACGTCGAAGACATGCGAGACATGGTCGAGGGTGACGTCCGGTTCACCCGGCCGTTCGGGATGGAGATCTGATGCGGGTCCCGCTTTCTTGGCTGCGGGAGTACGTCGACCTGCCGGCGACGGAGACCGGGCGCGACGTCCAGGCCAAGCTCATCTCCTCGGGCCTCGAGGTGGAGACCGTCGAGCAGCTCGGCGCGGGCCTCAAGGGCCCCCTCGTCGTCGGCGAGGTCCTGACCATCGAGGAGCTGGAGGGCTTCAAGAAGCCCATCCGGTTCTGCACCGTCGACGTCGGCACCGCCAACGGCACCGGTGAGCCCCAGGAGATCGTCTGCGGCGCCCGCAACTTCGCCGTCGGCGACAAGGTCGTCGTGGTCCTGCCAGGTGCCGTCCTGCCCGGCGACTTCGCGATCGCCGCGCGCAAGACGTACGGCAGGACCTCGCACGGCATGATCTGCTCCGGTGACGAGCTGGGCATGGGCGACGACGGCAGCGGCGGCATCATCGTCCTGCCGCCCGAGTACGAGGCCGGCAGCGACGCCGTCGAGCTCCTGGAGCTCGTCGACGAGGTCCTGGACATCGCCGTCACCGCCAACCGCGGCGACTGCCTGTCGATGCGCGGCGTCGCCCGCGAGACCGCCATCGCCTACGGCCTGCCGCTGCGCGACCCGGCGCTGCTCGACGTACCGGCGCCGAACGCGTTCGGCTACCCGGTGCAGGTCTCCGAGCCGCTCGGCTGCGACCGCTTCACCGCGCGCACCGTCACCGGACTGTCCGCCGAGGCACGCTCCCCGATCTGGCTGCGCCGCCGGCTGCAGAAGGCCGGGATGCGTCCCGTCTCGCTCGCCGTCGACGTCACGAACTACGTGATGCTGGAGCTCGGCCAGCCCCTGCACGCCTACGACCGCTCCCTCGTGCAGGGGACGATCGGCGTGCGCAGGGCGGAGCAGGGCGAGCGCCTCACCACGCTGGACGGCACCAAGCGGGTCCTCGACGCCGAGGACCTGGTGATCACCGACGACCGCGGGCCCATCGGCCTGGCGGGCGTCATGGGCGGTGCCGACACGGAGATCGCCGATCACGAGGACACCACGCGTGCCACCGGTGACGTCGTGATCGAGGCCGCGCACTTCGACCCGGTCTCCATCGCCCGCACCGCACGCCGTCACAAGCTGGGCTCGGAGGCGTCCAAGCGCTTCGAGCGGGGCGTCGACCCGCAGGCCTCCTCGGCCGCCGCGCAGCGCACCGTCGACCTGCTGGTCCTCCTCGCGGGCGGCAGCGCCGAGGCCGGGGTCACCGAGGTCATCACGCCGTCCGCGCCGCACACCATCACCGCACCGGCGAACCACCCGGACCAGGTGGCCGGTGTCGCCTACGGCCGCGAGACCGTCGTACGCCGTCTCCAGCAGGTCGGCTGCGACGTCTACGGGCAGGACGAACTGATCGTCACCGTGCCGTCCTGGCGGCCCGACCTGGTGGCGCCGAACGACCTGGCCGAAGAGGTCATCCGCCTGGAGGGCTACGAGAACCTGCCCTCCACGCTGCCGCGGCCGCCCGCCGGCCGCGGCCTGACCGAGCGCCAGCGGCTGCACCGCAGGGTCGGCCGCGCGCTGGCCGGGGCCGGACTCGTCGAGACGCTGAACTACCCGTTCCTCAGCGAGGACGTCTTCGACCAGCTCGGTCTGGCCGCGGACGACCCGAACCGGCGGGTGGTCACGCTCGTCAACCCGCTGTCCGACGAGGAGCCGGCGCTCCGTACGACGCTGCTGCCGGGTCTGCTCGGCGCGCTGCGCCGCAACGACGGCCGTGGTTCGCACGACCTGGCGCTGTTCGAGACCGGACTGGTCTTCCACCCCCACGGGGAGCAGCGCGTCGCGTCCCGGCTCCCGGTGGACCGGCGTCCCACGGACGAGGAGATCGCGGCGCTCACCGCCACGCTCCCCGCCCAGCCCCGGCACGTCGCGGTCGTCCTCACGGGCGCCCGCGAACAGGCCGGCTGGTGGGGCAAGGGCCGTCCGGCCGACTGGGCGGACGCGGTGGAGGCGGCCCGGACGGTCGCCCATGAGGCGGGCGCCGAGCTCGTCGTCCGCGCGGGCCGCTACGGGCCGTGGCACCCGGGCCGCTGCGCCGAGCTGGCGGTCGTGCTCGACGGCGCGGAGCAGGTCATCGGTCACGCGGGTGAGCTCCACCCGCGCGTGCTGAAGGCGCTGAACCTGCCCGGGCGCACCTGTGCGATGGAGCTCGACCTCGACCGTCTGGCGGAGGCGGGTGCCGGAGCGCTGCAGGCGCCGCGGATCTCCGGCTTCCCGGTCGCCACGCAGGACGTCGCCCTGGTCGTCGACCGAGGCGTTCCGCACGCGGAGGTGGAGGCGGCGCTGCGGGAAGGCGCCGGCACCCTCCTGGAGTCCATCCGGCTGTTCGACGTCTACGAGAGCGAGCAGCTGGGCGAGGGCAAGAAGTCCCTGGCCTACGCGCTGCGCTTCCGCGCGGCCGACCGGACCCTGACCGTCGACGAGGCGTCGGCCGCCCGTGACGCGGCGGTGGCCCTCGCGGGTGAGCGGGCCGGGGCGGTGCTGCGCGGGTAGCTCCGCCGGTGGAGCAGGGGGACTGCGGGTCCTCGGCCGGCCGCGGCTCGTCCGTGGCCGGCCACGCCGTTTCCCACGCCCCTTTCAGGGCGCGGTTCCCTGTCGGGGGCCGGCGGCCGGGTGCCGGTGCGTCGTGGCTGGTCGCGCCGTTCCCCGCGCCCCTTGGCCGGGACGGTTCCCTGTCGGGGACCGAGGGCCGGATGCCGGTGGGTCGTGGTCGGTCGCGCCGTTTCCCGCGCCCCCTGTCCGGGACGGTTCCCTGTCGGGTGCCGGCGGCCGGGTGCCGGTGCGTCGTGGCTGGTCGCGCCGTTCCCTGCGCCCCTTGGCCGGGACGGTTCCCTGTCGGGGACCGAGGGCCGGGTGCCGGTGGGTCGTGGTCGGTCGCGCCGTTTCCCGCGCCCCCTGTCCGGGACGGTTCCCCGTCGGGGACAGCGTGCGCGGAGCGGCCGGCAGGAGGTATGCCCCTGCGATGACGCCGCGGGCGCCGGGCGCGCGCCCCTCGGGGGCGCGGGGAACGGCGCGGCCAGCAACGACCCACCCGCGCCCCGACCCCCGGCACGCAGCTCCTCCCACCTCACCTCACCTGCATAAATGCATGTGACGGGGGATGCCTCACTCGTTCGGGTGGCAAGTCCGGGCGATGTGGCCCGATCGGGGCATGCGGTCGACAGAATCGGACCGGTCTCACGGAGGCCGTCTGCGCTGTCGGGCCTATTGGGGGGCCATCGGCATGATCCGTATCAAGGCTGGGGCTCCCGCTGGGGTCCGGCTCCGGACGAACGCACGGGAGCCGGCCCGGACGAGCCGCGCGGCGCGGAGCCGGGCGGGGTGTCTGCGGGCCGGGCTGGTCCGGGCGGTGCACCGGGGCGGACACCGGGAACGGCCGTCGCGAAGCCCCCGTGGGGACGGTCTGCGGGCAGACCTCGACCGGTCGGTCCGGCGGGCCGACCGCCCGCCCCTGCGGCGGGCACTGAGTCTGGGGCTGCCCACCGTCTGGGGCGCGATCGCGATCACGTACCGGATGACCTGTCCGCTGGGCCAGCAGGACGGGCTGGTACCCCGGATGGTCTCCAGCGCCGTCTTCTTCGTGGTGGGAACGGGACTGATACTCCACGTCAGGCGGACGCTCCTGCGAGAGCTCAGACAGGCCCGCGCGGTCGCGGGCGCCGCCCAGAGCGTCCTGCTGCGCCCGCTGCCCCCGCGCATCGACGGGCTGAACGTCGCCGCGGCCCAGGTCTCCGCGGACCGTGGCGCCGACGTCGGCGGTGATCTCTACGAGGTGATCGCCACCGAGCACGGGGTACGGGTCGTCATGGGCGACGTCCGCGGGCACGGCCTCGGCGCGCTCGGCACCGTCGCCGCCGTCCTCGGCAGCTTCCGCGAGGCGGCGCACGACGAGCCCTCACTCGCGTGTGTGCTCGGACGCCTGGAGCGTGCGCTGGGCCGGCACCTTCGCGAGCGGGCGAAGGCCGAACACCCCGCGGCCGGCCCGGACCCCGAGAGCCCGGTCGCCGAGGAGTTCGTCACCGTACTGCTGCTGGAGATCCGCCGGGACGGCGAGGTGTACGCGCTGAACTGCGGTCACCCCTGGCCGTATCTGCTCCCCGGCCACGCCGCACGGGCCGGTGGCCACGGCCGTGTCGTACGGCTGTCGGCCGGCGAACCCCTGCCGCCGCTCGGGCCGTTCCCGCTCCCGGCCGAGCTGCCCCTCGTGCACTGCGGTCAACTGCTGCCGGGCGAGGGGCTGTTCCTGCACACGGACGGTGTCGAGGACGCCCGCGACGGTCATGGCCGGTTCTTTCCGCTGCCGAGCGCGCTCACCGAAGCCGTCCGGATCCGGCCCGCGGCACCCCAGTTCGTCCTGCACACCGTTCTGAAGGGGCTGCTGCGTCACACGCGCGGCAGACCCGCCGACGACGTGGCCGTCCTGGTCCTGCGCAACGACCGCCCGCGCAGCCCCCTACAACAGGACAGCTCCGTGGCCCAGTACGTGCCCCGCTAGGACGCGCCGGCGCGACGAGTCACGAGGCGACCGGAGTTGACGGATCGTCATCCCCGGTCGGTACAGCCGGCGGAGCCGTCCGCCCCGCCACGGAGTGTCGGGCAGGCGGCTGGGCGGACGGCGCGGTGGCGGGCCGCCGCACTGTACGAGGGGGAGCCGGCGGCCCGGCCGGCCTCTTGCGAGGCATTTCAGTCAAGCGGGCGGGAACGCTCCGCGACAGCGCGCGTACCGCACGGATACGGGCATTCCGTTCACACCCCGTGTGAAGCGGGACGCACTACTCTGGCGGCACTGAGCCACCCGGGGGGCCCACATGCAGCCCAACACTCTCCTCGACGCGATCCTCGACGAGGCCGGCATCTCGCACGCGGGACTCGCGGCCCATGTCAACCAGGCGGGGCGGGCGCGCGGCCTCGCCCTCAGGTACGAACACACGGCCGTGGCACGGTGGTTGAAGGGCCAGCGTCCGCGCGGCCAGGTACCCGACCTGATCTGTGAAGTGCTCGCCGCGCGCCTGCACCGGCCCGTCACGCTCGACGACATCGGACTCGGTGTGCCGGGCGAGCCGTCCGCTCCGCACGGCACGTCGCTCTCCGGCTTCGTCGAGCGGGCCACTGCCCTGTGGCGCTCCGACGAACAGCAGCGCCCGCACATCCTCGGCGCACCGGCCGTCACCGGCACGCCCGCCGTGATGCCCGTCTGGGAGTGGGAGAACCCGCCCGAGGACGTGGACGTCTCGCGCGGCGGACGCCATCACGTCAGCATGGCCGACATCGAGATGCTGCGCTCGGCCCGCGCGCACTACGAGCAGATGTACCGCAAGGCCGGCGGCGTCGCGACCCGCACCCGGATCGTCGGCTTCCTCAACGCCGAGACGGCGCCCCTCCTGCGCGGCAGTTACACCGACGCCACCGGCCGCCAGCTGCACCGTGCGACGGGCGGCCTGGTCGCCGTCGCCGGCATCTGCGCCTACGACTCCGACGCGCACGGACTCGCCCAGCGCTACTTCCACCAGGCGCTGCGGCTGGCCAAGGCCAGCGGGGACCGGGGACTCGGCGCCTACGTCATAGCGCTGCTGGTCAACCAGTCGCTGTTCATGCGGGAGTACCGGCAGTCCGTCGCCTTCGCGGAGGCCGCGCTGCGCGCCGCCGGACGCCACATCACCCCGGCGCTCGCCTCCGACCTCTACGCGATGCAGGCGAAGGCGTACGCCCACCTCGGCGACGGCAGCAGCGCGTTGTCCTGCATCCGTCGTGCCGAGCAGGCCGCCGAGCGCATCCGGCGCGGTTACGAGCCCGACGAGACCGGCTATGTCCAGCCCGGCCTGGTCAACGTACAAGTGGCGGAGGCGCTCCTCAGCCTCGGCGACCTGGTGGCCGCGGCCGCGCACGCCGCGGCGGCCGTGGACACCCCGGCGCACGACCGGGGGAGGGTGCACCGGCTCGCCATGCTGAGCCAGATCGAGCTGCGTCAGGGCAACGCCGACAAGGCGGTGGCCACCGCCGTCCAGATGGCCGAGCAGGCACGCGGAATGGAGTCCCAGCGGCTGCGCGACAGACTGCGCGCGGTACGCGAACACCTGGTGCGGAGCGGCTGCGCGGGCACGGCCGAGGCGGCCGAACTCATCGACGGAGCACTGCGCGTACCGATCTAGACCACCGCGTCCGCCCCCGCGCCGTGCGCCGCTGTGCGCCTGCTGTCAGGCCGCTCCTGCTGCGATATTGCCATCTACTCGGCGGAAGGTGGCAGAACCGTGCAGTGGACGAAACTGAACGAACAAACTGTGTACGCAAACCGCTGGTTCAGCGTCAATCTCGCAGATGTCGAGTTGCCGGACGGCCGGCACCTCGATCACTTCCTCATACGGCTGCGTCCCGTGGCCGTGGCCACCGTGGTGAACGACGCCAACGAGGTGCTGCTCCTGTGGCGGCACCGGTTTATCACCGACAGTTGGGGGTGGGAACTCGCGGCGGGCGTCGTCGAGGACGGCGAGGACATCGCCGTCGCGGCGGCCCGCGAACTGGAGGAGGAGACCGGCTGGCGACCGGGACCCCTGCGCCCTCTGATGAGCGTCGAGCCCTCCAACGGGCTCACCGACGCTCGGCACCACATCTTCTGGTCCGACGAAGGCGCGTACATCGGACACCCCGTGGACGACTACGAGTCCGACCGTCGGGAGTGGGTTCCCCTCAAGCTCGTCCCCGACATGGTCGCCCGCGGTGAGGTCCCGGCCGCCAACATGGCTGCCGCGCTGCTCCTCCTGCACCACCTCAGGCTCGGGCAGGACGCCGTGCCCTGACCTCACTGCCCGACACGCCCTGGGCGTGTTGCGAAAGTCCCGCCTGCCCCACGACGCCTGGCACGCACTCTCGCCATACCGGGCGAAAACCCGAGTACGTCCAGTACGCGGGCTTCCGCCCGCCATGCCGAGAGCACGCACCAGACGCCGCGAGGCCCGCCCTCCGGGCGGACGACGGGATTTTCGCAACACGCCCTAGTGGCCGAGGGCCTGCCAGACCGCCACGGCCAGTGCGCCCACGGCTGTGACGGCCGCGACCGCGGGCAGCGGCCAGCGGGTGTGTTCCATCGCGACGACGCGCGTGCTCAGATCGTCCACGTCCTTGGCGGTCTGTTCGGCGCGGTGACTGAGCAGGGTCAGTCCGCCCTCGACGCGGGCCTGTGCCACGTCGAGTCTGCGGCGTAACTCCGCGAGTTCTCCATGGACCACGGGATGCTCCGGGTCGGCGGTCACGTGTCCGCTCCTTTCCGTAGTCGTCACATCCCTTGCATGTACACGGAAAGTCAACTCGCCTGGTGGGCGCGTGGGGAGCGTGTGCGAGCGGCATATGCGGGCCCGGCGCGCACACACCGTGTGAACGGCGTGGGCCCGGCACCGTACGAGGGTGCCGGGGCCCCCGGGGGGCCTGGGCGGCCCCAAGTGGGGCGGTCGGTGTGGGAGTTGGTGAGGCGGATGTGTTGTATACCGCACACGAAGTCACGCCCAACCCGG
>NZ_JBHWEL010000019.1:57099-73687 GCF_042734135.1 Streptomyces sp. NPDC059668
CACGCCAACGCGACGTCCGGGTGGGGGGGGGGGGGGGGGTGGTTGGTGTTGTGGTCTTGGGTGTGTGGCGCGCCCCACTACTGGTGGGTGTGGTGTGTCCGCGAGAGGTGGTGGGGGGCCCCCACCCCCACGTGGGTCCGAGGCCGGCCCCACGTGGGCCGGACGGTGAGGGAGAGGGTCAGCCGTAGGTGTAGAAGCCCGAACCCGACTTCCGGCCCAGCCGGCCCGCGTCGACCATGCGCTGGAGCAGCGGGGGCGCGGCGTACAGCGGCTCCTTGTACTCCTCGTACATCGAGTACGCGACCGAGGCCACCGTGTCCAGGCCGATCAGGTCGGAGAGCTTGAGCGGACCCATCGGGTGGGCGCAGCCCATCTCCATGCCGTTGTCGATGTCCTCGCGGCTGGCGATGCCCGACTCGAACATCCGGATCGCGGAGAGCAGGTACGGGATCAGCAGGGCGTTGACCACGAAGCCGGAGCGGTCCTGGGCGCGGATCGCGTGCTTGCCGAGGGCCTTCTCGGCGAACAGCTGCGCCCGGCTCAGGGTGCCCTCGGAGGTGGTCAGCGCCGGGATCAGCTCGACGAGCTGCTGCACCGGCGCCGGGTTGAAGAAGTGGATTCCGACGACCTGGTCGGGGCGCGAGGTGGCGACGGCGAGACGGACCAGCGGAATCGAGGAGGTGTTCGAGGCGAGGATCGCGTCCTGCCGGGTCACCACCTGGTCGAGCACCTGGAAGATCTCCGTCTTCACCTGCTCGTTCTCGACGACGGCCTCGATCACCAGGTCCCGGTCGGCGAACTCGCCGAGGTCGGTGGTGAAGCTCAGGCGGTCCTGGGTGGCGGCGAGCTCGTCGGCCGAGATCTTCCCGCGCTCGGCGGCCTTGGAGAGGGAGTTGAACAGCCGGGTACGGCCGATCTCCAGGGCCTCGCCCGTGGTCTCGGCGACCTTGACGTCCAGACCCGCGCGGGCGCACACCTCGGCGATGCCCGCTCCCATCTGGCCGCAGCCCACCACTCCGACGCGTTCGATGTCGGTCACATCGTCCCCTTCGTTGATCCACCGGCCTGGCAGGTCCCCCGTTGTCCGGTGCCTGCTCCGATCGTGCACGTTACCCGGAAGTATCGATGATCGATCGCCCGGGGCGGGCATGCTGGGCGAGGACGGGACGATCCGTGACCGGGCGGGTCCACAGGGTAAGAGGAGTGCGCTGATGGAGCGGCTGTCGCGGCGGACGTTCACGGTGGCCGCGGCGGCGGCGCTCACGGTCCCTCTCGCCACGGGCGACTCCGTGGCGAGACCCGGCACCGGGGGCACCCCCGGCCCGCCCGGCCCGCCCGGCCGGCCCGGCCGGCGGGGAGCGGCCCCCGCGGAGCTGCGCGGCATGTGGCTGACGACGGTCCTGAACCGCGACTGGCCCTCGCGGGCCGGGCTGACCCCGGACCGGCAGCGTGCCGAACTCATCGCTCACCTCGACACCGCGGTCCGCCGCCGTCTCAACGCCGTGATCTTCCAGGTGCGCCCGGCGGCCGACGCGTTGTGGCCCTCGGCGTACGAGCCGTGGTCGCAGTACCTGACCGGCGTCCAGGGCCGGGACCCCGGCTGGGACCCGCTCGGCACGGCGGTGACCGAGGCCCACGCGCGTGGTCTGGAACTGCACGCCTGGTTCAACCCGTACCGGATCGCCTCGCACACCGACCCCGGCAGGCTGGCGGCGAACCATCCGGCGCGCACGCACCCCGACTGGGTCGTCCGGTACGGGGGGAAGATGTACTACAACCCCGGGCTGCCGGCGGTGCGCACGTTCGTGCAGGACGCGATGCTCGACGCGGTGCGCAAGTACCCGGTCGACGCGGTGCACTGGGACGACTACTTCTACCCGTACCCGGTCGCCGGACAGACCTTCGACGACAGCGCCGCGTACGCGGCGCACGGCGGAGGTTTCCGGGACCGGGCCGCCTGGCGGCGCGACAACATCGACAGACTGGTGCGGGAGATGGGTGCGCGCGTCCGGCAGATCCGGCCGGGCACACGCTTCGGCATCAGCCCGTTCGGAGTGTGGCGCAACGCCGCGAGGGACCCGCAGGGTTCGGACACCCGGGCCGGCGTGCAGACGTACGACGATCTGTACGCCGACACCAGGAAGTGGGTCCGTCAACAATGGATCGACTACATCTGCCCGCAGGTCTACTGGAATCTCGGCTTCGCCGCCGCCGACTACGCGAAGCTCGTGCCCTGGTGGGCGGCCGTCACCCGGGGCACCGGCGTCCGGCTGTACGTCGGCGAGGCGCTCTACAAGGCCGGGGACCCGGCACAGCCCGCCGCCTGGCGGGACCCGGCCGAACTCTCCCGGCACCTCACCTTCGCGCGGAAGTACCCGGGGGTGCGCGGACACGTCTACTTCTCCGCCAGGGGGGTCGGCTCCGATCCGCTCGGCGCGATGACACGGGTCGTGGCCGACCACTACCGGCAGCCGGCGACCCCCGCGCGCTGAACCGCCGCACGGGGCCACCGGCCCGTCCCGGAAGGGACTACCGCAGGGGGTCCTTGTGCCGGATCTCGGAGTCGGGGCCGGGAGAGCAGACGGCCTCGTGCCCGTCCGGGAACCGGACGCGATACGGGGGAGTCCCCTCCTTGCCCATGACCTGGGTGATCTCCGCGACCTTGTCGTGCTGTCCGACAACCCTGCCGTGCTGCACGAGCTGGTCGCCCTCGGTTGCGCGCATCTGAGGTCTCCCTCGCCAGTTGCGGGAGTGGTGGACCGTGGCCGTGAGCCCACGGCTGGTGGTGCCGGTCGATCCCGGCACCGGTGTGCTGCTCAGCCCCGCGCTCGCTGGGTGAGGGCGATGCAGACGAGCACGGCCGCCGCCGTCAGGGGCGCGGCCGGTGTGAGCCGCTCGCCGAGGAGCAGTACCGACCACACCAGTGTGAGCAGCGGTTGGGCGAGCTGCAACTGGCTGGCCTTCGGGATCCCGATCGCCGCCATGCCGCGGTACCAGACGACCAGCCCCAGGAACTGCGACCCGACCGCCACCCACAGCAGTCCCGTCACACTGTGCGCCGACAGCCGCGCGGGCTCGTACGACAACGCCACCAGCGCGCCCGGCAGCGAGAGCGGCAGACACAGGACCAGCGCCCAGCCGATCACCTGCCATCCGGGCATCACCCGGGCCAGCCTGCCGCCCTCGGTGTAACCCGCCGCGCAGATCAGCAGCGCGCCGAAGAGATAGGCGTCCGCACTGGTCAGCGATCCGCCGCTCTGCTGCACGGTGAACGCGATCACGGCGGCCGCGCCCGCGAGAGCGGCGCCCCAGAACAGCCGGGAGGGCCGGGCGCCGGTGCGCAGCGCCGAGAACAGCGCCGTCGTCAGCGGCAGCAGGCCGACGACCACGGCCGCGTGGGCGGTGGTGGAGGTGCGCAGCGCGAGCGTCGTCAGCAACGGGAAGCCCAGGACGACGCCCGCGGCGACCACGGCGAGCCCCGCCCGGTACCGCCGCGCCGGTACGGGCACCCGCAGCGCCAGCAGACAGCCGCCCGCGACGACGGCCGCGAGGGCACTGCGCACGGCGACCAGGGACCAGGGACCGAAGCCCTCCAGGCCCCAGGCGGTGGCGGGGAAGGTGAGGGAGAAGGCGGTGACACCGAGGGCGGCCTGGAGGGTGCCGGAGCGGCGCTCGGCCCGGGTGTCGGCCCGGATGTCCGCCTCGGGGGTGGTGACCGCTATCCCCGACCGCTTGATAGCGCTACTCTGTGCTCTCATGCAGCAGAGTAGCAGCGCGACAGAACTGGTGAAACAGCTGCGACAGGAGATCAACCGCTACTCTCCCGGTGGAAAGCTGCCGTCGAGCAGGGCGCTCGTGGAGCGGTTCAGGGTGAGCCCCGTGACCGTGTCGAGAGCGCTGGCGCAGCTCGCCGCCGAGGGGCTGGTGGTCACCAGACCGGGGGCCGGCGCCTTCCGGGCACGCCCCCGCACCCCCGTCGCACCGGCCGGGGACACCTCCTGGCAGGAGGTGACGCTGAGCGCGGACGCCGCGGCCGAACTCGTCCCGCGCACGGTGGACGCCTCCGGGGTCCTGGCCACGCTGGCCGCACCGCCGGCCGGCGTCGTCGAGTTCAACGGCGGCTATCTGCACCCCTCGCTCCAGCCCGAGCGGGCCATGGGCGCGGCCCTGTCCCGGGCGGGCCGCCGCCCCGGCGCCTGGTCCCGGCCCCCGGTGGAGGGGCTCGCGGAGCTGCGCGAGTGGTTCGCGCGCGGGATCGGCGGCGCGATCACGGCCGCGGAGGTGCTCGTCACGGCGGGCGGCCAGTCGGCGCTCACCACCACCCTGCGCGCGCTCGCCCCGCCCGGCGCACCGGTCCTCGTCGAGTCACCCACCTACCCGGGCATGCTGGCCATCGCCCGCGCGGCCGGACTGCGCCCCGTGCCGGTGCCGGTGGACCGCGACGGGGTGAAGCCGGACCTGCTCGCCGACGCCTTCGGAGCCACCGGCGCCCGGGTCTTCGTCTGCCAGCCGCTGTTCCAGAACCCCACCGGCGCCGTGCTCGCCCCCGAACGGCGGGGCGCGGTGCTGCGGATCGCGCGCGAGGCCGGCGCGTTCGTCGTCGAGGACGACTTCGTGCGCCGGCTCGTCCACGAGGACGCGGGCCCGCTGCCGCGCCCGCTGGCCGCCGAGGACCCCGACGGTGTCGTGGTGCACGTCGGGTCCCTGACCAAGGCGACCTCGCCGAGCTTCCGGGTCGGTGTGCTGGCCGCGCGCGGACCCGTCCTGGAGCGGCTGCGCGCCATCCAGGTCGTCGAGACCTTCTTCGTGCCGCGTCCGCTCCAGGAGGCCGCACTCGAACTCGTCGGGTCACCGGCCTGGCCCCGTCATCTGCGCTCCGTCTCCGCCGAGTTGAGGAACCGGCGGGACGTCATGACCGCCGAGCTGCGGCTGCGGCTGCCCGAACTCGCGCTGCCGCACATCCCCTCCGGCGGCTACCACCTGTGGCTGCGGCTGCCCGACGGCACCGACGAGTCCGCGCTGGCCGCCACCGCCCTGCGCGCGGGCGTGGCCGTCACCCCCGGCCGTCCCTACTTCAGTGCCGAACCCCCGGCCGCCCACCTCCGCCTCAGTTTCGCGGCGGTCGCCGGGACGGAGGAGATCACGGAGGGCGTACGACGGTTGCGCGCCGCCCGCGACGAGACGCCGCGCTGACCCGCGCCGACCTGCCGGGCCGCCCGCGCCGACATGCCGCGCCGCCCGTCCCCCGACCTCGCGCGGGAACGAAAACCGCTCGACCCCACCGCCCCGGCCTGCGACCCTCCCCGCATGACCGAACCACGACAGCTCCCCGGCGGCTACGAGATCTCCGCCGACCCGGCCCGCATCGATGTCGCCCGCGTGCACCACTGGCTCTCCACGGACGCGTACTGGGCCCTCGGCCTGCCCCGCGAGAAGCAGGAGCGCGCGATCGCGGCCTCGCTCAACTTCGGGGTGTACGACGGCGCGTCGGGCGAACAGGTGGCGTACGCCCGAGTGGTCACCGACGAGGCGACCTTCGCCTGGCTGTGCGACGTCTACGTCGCCCCGACCGTCCGTGGCAAAGGGCTGGGCTCCGCCCTGGTGGCAGCGGTCCGCGACCACCTCGAACCCTTCGGTCTGCGCCGGATCCTGCTCGCCACGCACGATGCGCACGGCGTCTACGAGAAGCTCGGATTCAGGCCGCTGGCCCGCCCTGACCAGTGGATGGCACTCGTACCGCGGTAAACCCGCGAACACCCTGCGTAGCCCCCCTTGACCTGCGGAGTCCCGCGTTCCACGATCTGCCCATGCATCTTCGGGTCACGTTCGTCGCTGCCGCGCGCAGTTCGTCGTTGCTCGCCGAGCGCTTCGAGGACGACCGACCACTGGACCAGGCAGGCTGGGACGAGGTGCAGCGCGCCGCCCCCGACCTGGTGCCGCTGGCGGCGGCCGAGCTGCGCTACTGCTCACCGACCCCGCGCAGCCGCGCCACCGGCGACGCGCTCGGTTTCGCGCCGCTGGTCCAACCCGCGCTGAGGGACTGCGACATGGGCCGCTGGCGCGGGTTCACCCTGGGCGAGGCGATGGCCCGCGAGCCGTCGGCCGTGGACGCCTGGCTCGCCGACCCGCGCTCTGCCCCGCACGGCGGCGAGTCCCTGATGTCGTTCATCTCCCGTGTCGGCGGCTGGCTCGACACCCGCCCGGCGGACGACGGGGGCCGGATCGTCGCGGTCGCGGAACCGTCCGTGGTGCGGGCCGCGCTCGTCTACGCGCTGCGGGCCCAGCCGACGACGTACTGGAACATCGACGTGCGCCCGCTGTCGACGATGACCCTCACCGGGCACAACGGCCGCTGGAACCTGCGGCTGGAGGCGTCGGCACAGCGTGGGTAGGGCGTGTCGCGGGCACCAGCGGGTCCGTCCGTCCTCCGGCGGCGTGCTCAGCGCGTCCGCGTGTACTCGGTGGTGAGGAGCAGGTCCTTGGCGGGCCCGCCCACCCGCCACACCGTCCGCCAGCGGTCCGCGTCGGACACCGTGAACTCGCCCTGGTAGAGATCCGCGGCGCAGGGGTGGTCGGCGACGTACCGGCCGGTGGTCAGGTCCAGGTCGTGGAAGGGACGGCCGTCGGAGAACCGGACGGCCGCGGTGCCCGCGCGCTGTCCGGGCAGGAACCACAGCGTGCGCTCCGCGGGCCTGGCGGTGCCCTGCCAGGTGAAGGTGCCGGACTCGTGATGGAGCAGGCCGTCGCCTCCGCCGTCGAGCGGTGACCCCGGTGAGCCGGGTGAGCCGGGTGAGCCGGGTGAGCCGGGTGAGAAAACGGTAGTCCCGGTGAAGCGCCCCTCCGCTCCGCCCGCGCGATCCCGTACCGAACGCTCCACCCGCCAGCTCCCGGTCAGGTACGTCAGGACGTCGGCCACCGGCCAGAACTCGCCCATGGGTTCCTCACGACCGCCCGCGGGGCTTGCCCCGCCGGCCGCTCTTGGCACCACCGGAGCCGCCCGAGCCGGCGCGGGAGCCCTTGCCGCCCGCTCTGCCGCCCGCGGTGCCGCCCGTCCTGCCCCCCACGGGCTTCTTCCGCCCGCCGGCCGCCTCGGCACCCTTGCCCTTGCCCTTGCCCGAAGCCGAACCCGATGCCGCGCCCGAGGGGGACGCCGACGTCTGCGAGCGTCCGCGCGAGCTGTTGACGGTCCGGCCCCGGACGATCCCGATGAAGTCCTCCACCAGATCGGTGGTCGCCTCCTCGGGCCAGGACAGCGCGACGCGTGACTCGGGGGCGTCCGTGAGCGGCCGGTAGGTGAGGTCCTTGCGGTGGTGCAGGCGCGCGAGCGACTGGGGTACGACGAGCAGTCCGACGCCCGCCGCCACGAGTTCGACGGCGTCCTCCGTGGTGGCGGGACGCTCGAACGCGGGACGGCCCGGCGGACGCTCCCAGTCGAGGGTGTCGTCGAGCGGGTGCAGCACGATGTCGTCGGCCAGGTCCTCGGCGCTCACCTCGTCGACCGCCGCCACGACATGATCCCTGGGGACCACGACGACCGTCGTCTCGGTGTAGAGCGGGATCGCGCTGAGGTCCTCCCGGTCGACCGGCAACCGTACGAAGCCGGCGTCGGCGCCGCGGTCCCGCAGCACGCCGAACGCCTCGGCGGCGGACACCGAGACGAGGGTCAGGGGGACGTCGGGCAGCCGCTCGTTCCAGATCCGCACCCACTTCGTGGGCGTCACTCCCGGGACATAGGCGAGCCGGAACGAAGGAGGTACTTCCGAGCCTGTCACCTCGCCAGGCTATCGGTCGTGGTCGGAGGTCGCGCACACGCTCGATACCCTTGACACCATGACGTCGCACCAGACCACCCAGACCATGAAGCCCGCCACCGCGGCGAAGAAGCTGGGTGTGTACCTCGAAGCCACCCCCGCCGAGTTCCAGGAGGGCGTCGTCTCGCGCGCCGAGCTGAACGCGCTGCAGACCGACCCGCCCGCGTGGCTGCAGGAGCTGCGACGCAACGGTCCGCACCCCCGGCCGGTGGTCGCCGCGCGACTGGGCATCTCCATCGCCGGGCTCGCGCGCGGCGGGGTCACCGAGCCGCTCACCACCGAGCAGATCGACGCGCTGAAGCAGGACGACCCCGGGTGGCTGCGCCGGGAGCGCGCCACCCAGGCCGAGGTCCGCAAGGAGGAGGAGCGCATCAAGGAGCGGAACGCGCAGCGCGCGGCCGAGTCCCGCGACACGCGTTCCTGACCCGAGCCACCTCCCGCTCCCGCCCCCCCCTCCCGTTCTCGCCGCCCGCCGCTCCTTCCCGGGCGGGGAACACCGTGCCACCCGTGCCGCGGCCTACGCTGTGCGCATGGGTGGGACCACGTGCTGAGTGATCGTACCGAGCACCGCACGCGCATCGGACGACCGCCGGTCCGGGCCGCTCGGCCGGCCTCGCCGACTCCGCGCACACGCCGCCGACCGTGACCCGTTGAGACGTTGCGCTGCGGTTGGCGGGGTGTGCGTGATGGGTGGCGGGCAGGATAGTGCCATTCCCGACTGGAAGAGGAGTGGCCGCCAGCGACGCACCAAATCGAGGGCGCCTACGGCGGCTCTGTGATCGCCTGGTCGAGGCGCTTGCGCCGAGTGCGGAGACCGCACTCGGCGGCATGGTGACGGCGCTGGGCCAGCAGGCGATCGCCGCTATTACCGGCTGAGTCGATTCGGAGTTCGGTGACCGCCACTCTGGACAGGTCAAGCACAACTGCGGTGAGTAGCGGTTCGCTCCGGCCTGGTGCACGCGTCTAAGGCTGGCGAGGCATCCAACGTTGCTTGGGGTTGTAGTCGTACGTCAGGAACGGAATCCCGACTCGCCCCCCATTCCGATTTTACTTCGCAGAACGCTCGCTGATACGAACAGTGCGTCCGTCGGGATCACGTACCTCAATTGTTGCGGGTGAATTGGTTTTTGTAGCGCTTTCGATGCCAAGGCGGCGTGTAGTCCCGGAAATGTTTTCAACGGTGATGTGCACGGTGATAGAAGTAACGTCGAAAAGCCTGCCAGCTACGGATTGACGGAGAAATAGGCCAGGGGTGATTTCTGCAGTACCAGCGCGGACTGGGATGTCGTGGCCGGTAACTTGAGCATAAAAAGCTGCTGAACGGGCGAGGCTGCGGGTGGAGAGGACTGCATCGGCTTCGGGCTGGGCAAAGTTTGCTGCCGCTGATTTAGTAAGCGGTGAGGTATGTGTTGTGCTTCGGATGTCTGTGGAGGCTAGCTCACGCGTATCGCTGGTTTGCCCGGATGTCGGCCGCTGTCGGGACGACTGCTCCCGGTTTTCCCCACCGAGCCTTGAGGCGGAATCTGTAGGCAGGTCGACAAGTACCGTTTGCCCATCATCAAGGGAAAGCCGTGCGCGCAGTACGCGACCGTCATTGAGAACGACAAGGTCATCGAAGCGGCACTGGCGCCCATCGGGAAATTCTCCATGGGTAGCACGGCGAGAGAGCAAAGAATCAATTAGTGCGCTGCGCAACGTTTTAGGGCGACGGGTCGGCGACTTTGGTGGATCGGTGATGTGGGCGGCGCTGCGATCAGCCAACATTGCGATGTAGTCGGCATCTTGCACGTCGATGGCCAGGTTTCCAAGCCAATTTGTTTCATGCAATGCGCCGAGAATTGCGGTAGCGAGTGATGCCAGAGTGTCCGTGTCTGCCTTGCGGAGGAACGCCGCAGTGAGTAGACCACCTTGCGGGCGGGCGGCAAATCGGCTCGCGAGGTAAATAGCTGCGGCTGCGCTTACGGTTCCAGCGCCATTGATCTTTGGGTCTGCACATCCGAGGCGTTCTAGTGTTTCTTCGGGGTTGCTCATGGCGCCGCGATGCAAGGAATCCGAGATGAGCGAGAGGAGCTGCGAGGTCTCCTTATTGGTGTCCTGCCAGGTGGCCGCGAACCGTTCAAGGTCGTGGGCGGTGCCCCATTCGGGGGGCAATACTGGAAGGACTCGGTCCACGTCAATAAGCCCAGCGGCGGCAGCCCCGACGCTGTCGCCGAATCCGTGTGTCGTTCGTGAGGAGGCGGCGTCGCGGAGCGCAAAGGCATAGACCAGCGCACCAACCAGTGCCCGGGGATGGCCGTGGGTCGTGATGCCGTCGCGCACAATGCGCCGGATCAGGTCGTCGGAGTTCTCGGCCCAAAGCACATGGGGGGCAATGCGCATCGCGACGCCATTGGCGCCGGCGTCGCGATATCGCTTCGCGGCAGCCTGGGTACGCGCTGAGCTTTCGCCCTGCCAGGGTGGACGCCCGTCAGCCCAGCACGACGCTGCGGCCAGGACTGCTCCGCCGCCGCCGCGTTGATATAGCGGCCACGTAGGAAGTTCAACCTCCGTGAGTCGCTCCCACCAACGCTCACCTGCTAGGCATGATCGGGCTGTGGCAAGCAACAGTTGAGTATCATCGCTGTACTCGCCAGCGTGAACCGGGTCGTGATAGCGCTTGGAGTAGTGGCCAGCGTTTCGAGTCCAGTTCCGAAACTCCGGCCGTGGGGTAGCGCGGTCCCGTTCTTTCTGCCCGCCAACGAGACCGCCACGGAGCTCTTGCGGCCATCCAAGCGCGTCGCCGACTGCTGCGCCCAAGAAAATACCCCGTGCGGTCTGTGCCATGGCGTCGCTGGTATTGGTCATGGTGTTGCCTTTGGTGAGGCCACCGTTGACCAGGTGGCCTCGGGAAAGTAGTGGCTGTACTGGACGGCGGCTGTGATGGTCCCCTTGTCAAACATACCCGGCGAAATCACCCACCGGATATCGTTCGGTGGGAGCGTGCCGAATCGCTCCAGCCGACCGTACTCCTCCGATGCTGCGGCTTTGGTTGGGAACACGATCGCCTGGATTGCTGACACTGGCACTGGCGTCGTCACCAGCACTTCGGCCTGGACATCGGTCGGACTGCCAGGGTCGTGGCGTGGGCCGCGGGTGCGGGTCTGTCCACCCTGGCCTCGTACTGCCGCTGCGTAGCACCCGTTCAGGCCAGTCACACCAGGGACGGCGAGGCCGGGGGCAGCGGCAGCGTTCCGTGGGCAGAACAGTGTGCCCTCCAGTGCGGCGACGGACTTGTCCAGTAGAAGGCAGACCCAGTCGGGGTAATTGACGACATGGTCCTTGCGTCGGGCGATGTCAAAGTAGAAGCCGTTCGGGTATTGCAAGCTGCAACAGACTCTGTCCGGGTAGCCATCGAGACGCTTGAGATCAGTGGCCCGATAGCAGGCACGCACGTCCTCAGAAAGGTCCTTGACGCTGCGCAGCTGCTGGTCGGCAAAGATGCTGGGCAAATTCAACGCAGGGCTGAAGTGCGTCAGCCGGGCCAGCGGCATAGTGGCCAGCGCAGTGGCCACCTCGGTGTTGACTCGGCCGGTCATGTTGTCACCTGGTAGAGACCAGATTCGGAGGTGGGTAGTAGCGGTGTCAATTCGCCGGTATGGGTGATCACGAGTTCATCGCGAGCGCGAGTCACGCCGACGTAGAGCAAACGACTCTCCCGGCTAGCGGCTTCGTCGTACCCGAAGGCAGCGACCGTATCGCCATCGGGACAACGGGTGGCTCCGCAGAAGGGTAGGAACACAACATCAAACTCAAGGCCCTTGGCTGAGTGATACGTACCCGCGTACACGCCTGCTTCGATCTCCCATCGCTGCATCTTGTCGTGCAGCATCCGGACGCCCGCCACACCGTGGACGGCCAGGCGCGCTTCTGCGCGCGTGCGGGCGAGCACTCCGACGCGTGCAACCTTGGCGAAGCTCGCAACACTTGTGGCGACCGCGGCCGCCTCGGCCTCGATCGACGGGAAACCGACCAGAGTGGGCTTGGCGCCGGCTGCGCGTTGCGGCGCCCGTGGCTCTACGAGATCAGCAGAGTCCCGGAAGTGGGGCATCTGGGCCATGGCGATGGCAAGGCGAGCGATCTCAGGGCTGTTGCGATAGTTGTCGAGGAACACCTCGGTCTTGGCGACTTTCAGGCCGCAGGAGCGCCATGACACCCGTTGTCCGTAGATCTGCTGGGCGTAGTCCGCGAACAGCGTCAGGCTGCCTTCTGGGGGGATCGCCTCTGCCAGCGAACGGATCGACTCGGGGGAGAGATCTTGTGCCTCATCAACGACGATGTGCTTGTACCGGCGGCCAGTCGCATCAGCCGCCAATGATGCGCGAACCGCGGTCGGCAGCGAGGCCCAATCATAGGGGTATCCGCCAGATGTGCGGGCGATCAGATAGTTCTTACGAATGTCCCAGACCGCTCGGCGTTGCCCTGGCTGCAGCGCGGCCATCCGGCCGACCCGGTCCACCGCGAGGTACGCCTCGACGGTAGCGAGGCCGTTACCGTCGATCCACTCCAGCTCGTCCAGGAAGAAGTCTGTCGCACGATCGAAGAATGAGCTTGGCTTGTATGACGCTGCGGCTTCCTTGACGGCCTGCTCGACGAAAACCCTGCGTTGGTCTGGGCCGGCGATCTGGTTGTAGCCCATCCGGCCCTGCGCGGCCAGATATCCGCGGGCGAAGGTCCCGTACGTCTCGATCGTGACACCCGGCAGCTTGCTGGCAAGGTGCCGCAGGTAGGTCACCAGAGAGTTGTTGTACGTGAGTAGCAGCGTGGGCCCGGCGTTTCGGGTGCGGGCGTCAGCCAGATGTGCTGCGCGATGGATAGCCATCACGGTCTTGCCAGTGCCAGCGGTTCCCAGGACAACCTGATGGCCTTGCGCAGTCAAGTAGACAACGTCGCGCTGGTGGCCTTGAGGTATCGGTAGGCTCAAGATCGTCTCCCCGTAGATCACCGGCGGGTGGGAGGGCCACGGGTATGGCACCGCCGAGAGGTGCGGCATCGTATCGGATTATCGGAGGCGTGTCCCACTGGGTGTCGTGCTCGCCGATGCGGGCGACATGCCGGTCCAGCCCGTGTTCAGCGCGCCACATCAACTGCAAGCCCGCCATCTGAAGCGCAACGTCTCAACCCGCGTCCTGGTCCCTCCATGACCGCATTGCATAAACGTGCATCGAAACGTATAGTCATGCCATCTAGGAGGAGGGTTCCATGGCGGTACGCGCAGCAGTGGCGGGAGCGAGTGGGTACGCGGGCGGCGAGGCGCTGCGTCTGCTCCTGGCGCACCCCGAGGTCGAGATCGGCGCCCTGACCGGCAACTCCAACGCGGGTCAGCGCCTGGGCGCGCTCCAGCCGCATCTGCTGCCGCTCGCCGACCGCGTCCTGGAGCCGACGACCGCCGACGTACTGGCCGGGCACGACGTCGTGTTCCTCGCCCTGCCCCACGGGCAGTCCGCGGCCGTCGCCGAACAGCTGGGGCCGGACGTCCTCGTCGTCGACATGGGCGCCGACTTCCGGCTCGCGAACCCGGCCGACTGGGAGCGGTTCTACGGTTCGCCGCACGCCGGGACCTGGCCCTACGGCCTTCCCGAACTGCCGGGTGGCCGCGCCGCGCTGGAGGGGTCCAAGCGCATCGCGGTACCCGGCTGCTACCCGACGGCAGTCTCCCTCGCGCTCTTCCCGGCCTACGCGGCCGGACTCGCCGAGCCCGAGGCCGTGATCGTCGCCGCCTCCGGGACCTCCGGCGCGGGCAAGGCGGCCAAGCCCCATCTGCTCGGCAGCGAGGTCATGGGCTCCATGTCCCCGTACGGCGTCGGCGGCGGCCACCGGCACACCCCCGAGATGATCCAGAACCTGAGCGGCGCCGCGGGCGAACCCGTCACCGTCTCCTTCACCCCGACCCTCGCCCCGATGCCCCGCGGCATCCTCGCCACGTGCAGCGCCAGGGCCAGGGCAGGGGTCACCGCCGAGTCCGTACGGGCCGCGTACGAGAAGGCGCTCGCCGACGAGCCGTTCGTCCACCTGCTGCCCGAGGGGCAGTGGCCCGCCACCGCGTCCGTCTACGGTTCCAACGCCGTTCAGATCCAGGTCGCACACGACGAAGCCACACACCGCATCATCGCGATCAGTGCCATCGACAACCTGACCAAGGGCACGGCCGGCGGGGCCGTCCAGAGCATGAACATCGCCCTCGGCCTCCCCGAGGGACTGGGTCTCACCACGATCGGAGTCGCACCGTGAGCGTCACCGCCGCCAAGGGCTTCACCGCCTCCGGCATCGCCGCAGGCATCAAGGAGAACGGCAACCCGGACCTGGCCCTCGTGGTCAACAACGGGCCCCGACTGGCCGCCGCGGGCGTCTTCACCTCCAACCGCGTGAAGGCCGCGCCGGTGCTCTGGTCCGAGCAGGTCCTCAAGGGCGGCCAGGTCTCCGCCGTCGTCCTCAACTCCGGCGGAGCCAACGCCTGTACGGGCCCCAAGGGCTTCCAGGACACCCACGCCACCGCGGAGAAGGCCGCCGCGGTCCTGGACGTGAACGCCGGCGAGGTCGCGGTGGCCTCCACCGGACTCATCGGCGTCCTCCTGCCGATGGACAAACTGCTGGCCGGCGTGGAGACGGCCGCGGCCCAGCTCGGCCCGCACGGCGGCGAGAAGGCCGCCATCGCCATCAAGACCACCGACACCGTGCACAAGACGTCGGTACGCACCGGCGACGGCTGGACCGTGGGCGGCATGGCCAAGGGCGCGGGCATGCTCGCACCCGGCCTCGCCACCATGCTCGTCGTCCTCACCACGGACGCGGACGTGGACACCGAGACCCTCGACGGGGCCCTGCGCGCCGCCACCCGCACCACCTTCGACCGGGTCGACTCCGACGGCTGCATGTCGACCAACGACACCGTGCTCCTGCTCGCCTCGGGCGCCTCGGAGGTCACCCCCGACACCGCGGAGTTCGCCGAGGCCGTACGAGCGGTCTGCGACGACCTCGGACAGCAGCTGATCCGGGACGCCGAGGGCGCCAGCAAGGACATCAAGGTCGAGGTCGTGGGCGCCGCGACCGAGGAGGACGCCGTCGAGGTGGGCCGCTCCATCGCCCGCAACAACCTCCTCAAGTGCGCGATCCACGGCGAGGACCCCAACTGGGGACGCGTCCTGTCCGCCATCGGCACCACCGGGGCCGCCTTCGAGCCGGACCAGCTGAACGTCGCCATCAACGGCGTGTGGGTCTGCAAGAACGGCGGCGTCGGCGAGGACCGCGAGCTCGTCGACATGCGCTACCGCGAGGTCCACATCGTCGCCGACCTCGCCGCGGGCGCCGCCACCGCGACCATCTGGACCAACGACCTCACCGCCGACTACGTCCACGAGAACAGCGCCTACTCCTCATGAGCCATATGACGCGGAAGCACACCGCACTCCCCAAGGCCCAGATCCTCATCGAGGCGCTGCCCTGGCTGACCCGCCACCGCGGCAAGACCGTCGTCATCAAGTTCGGCGGCAACGCCATGATCGACGAGGAGCTGAAGGCCGCCTTCGCGCAGGACGTCGTCTTCCTGCACCACGCCGGACTCAAGCCCGTCGTCGTGCACGGCGGCGGCCCGCAGATCAGCGCACAGCTCGACCGGCACGGCATCGTCAGCGAGTTCAAGGCGGGCCTCAGGGTGACCACCGAGGACGCCATGGACGTCGTACGGATGGTGCTGGCCGGACAGGTCCAGCGCGAGCTCGTCGGACTGCTCAACCAGCACGGACCCCTCGCCGTCGGCATGACCGGCGAGGACGCGCACACCATCACCGCCACCAAGCACCTGCCCGAGATCGACGGCGAACTGGTCGACATCGGCCGGGTCGGCGAGATCACCGCCATCGACACCGGTGCCATCGAGGCCCTGCTCGTCGACGGCCGGATCCCGGTCGTCTCCTCGATCGCCCGCTCCCAGGACGACGGACATGTCTACAACGTCAATGCTGATACGGCGGCTGCGGCACTCGCTGCGGCACTTGGCGCCGAAACCCTCATGGTCCTCACGGACGTCGAGGGCCTCTACGAGGACTGGCCCCACAGCGACGAGGTGATCAGCCGCCTGACCGCCTCCGAACTGGAGAAGCTGCTGCCCGAGCTGGCCAGCGGCATGGTGCCCAAGATGCGGGGCTGTCTGCACGCCGTGCGCAACGGCGTCACCACGGCCCGCGTCATCGACGGCCGGGTCCAGCACTCGATCCTGCTGGAGATCTTCACCGACGAGGGGATCGGCACGATGGTCGTGCCGGACGCGCAGGAGGGGGACGCCGTATGACCGCCAACCAGGAACTGACCGAGCGGTGGCAGGGGTCGCTCATGAACAACTACGGCACCCCGCGGCTGCCCCTGGTCCGCGGCGCGGGCACCCGGCTGTGGGACGCCGACGGCAACGAGTACCTCGACTTCGTCGGCGGCATCGCGGTCAACGCGCTCGGCCACGCCCACCCGGCGGTCGTCGAGGCCGTCGCCACCCAGATCGCCTCGCTCGGGCATGTCTCCAACCTCTTCGTCGCCGAGCCGCCCGTCGCGCTCGCCGAACGGCTGCTCCAGCTCTTCGGCCGCGCCGGCCGGGTGTACTTCTGCAACTCGGGCGCCGAGGCGAACGAGGGCGCCTTCAAGATCGGCCGGCTGACCGGCCGCGGGGCCCAGGGGGGCCCCCCCGGGGGGTTGCCCCGCCCGGCCCAGGGGGCCCCCGCCCGCCCCCCGCACCCCCCCACGCACGAGGCCCG
>NZ_JBHWEL010000019.1:73697-116801 GCF_042734135.1 Streptomyces sp. NPDC059668
CGGTCGCCCCCAGATGTCGGGCCGGGCGGGCGGGTTTAAATATCCCACGGCGGGCGCGGCGCCCACGGGGGCGGCATCAAACAGCGGCGGGCTCCCCGCCCGCGGCCACATGGTGGCCACCCAGGGCGGTTTCCACGGCCGGACCATGGGCGCCCTCGCGCTCACCGGCCAGCCCGGAAAGCAGGAGCCCTTCCTCCCGATGCCCGGTGACGTCACCCACGTTCCGTACGGCGACGCGCAGGCGCTGGCCGCCGCCGTCACCGACGAGACGGCACTCGTCGTCATCGAGCCGATCCAGGGCGAGAACGGTGTGGTCGTGCCACCGGCCGGCTACCTCAAGGCGGCCCGCGCGATCACCGCGGCCACCGGTTCGCTGCTGGTCCTCGACGAGGTGCAGACCGGAATCGGCCGCACCGGCCACTGGTTCGAGTACCAGGCGCACGAGGGCGTCCTGCCGGACGTCGTCACGCTCGCCAAGGGCCTCGGCGGCGGACTGCCGCTGGGCGCGACCGTCGCGTTCGGCCGGGCCGCCGAACTGCTCGGTCCCGGCCAGCACGGCACCACCTTCGGCGGCAACCCGGTCGTCTGCGCGGCCGGACTCGCCGTCCTCGACACCATCGCGTCCGAGGGGCTCCTCGAGAACGTGAAGCGTACGAGCGCCAGGCTGCGGGACGGGATCGAGTCACTCGGGCATCCGCTGGTCGACCACGTCCGGGGCGCCGGCCTGCTCCTGGGTATCGTGCTCACCGAGCCGCTCGCGCCCCAGGTGCAGCAGGCGGCTCAGGACGCCGGTCTCCTGGTGAACGCGCCCGCCCCCGATGTCGTACGGCTGATGCCCCCGCTGAACCTGAGCGACGACGAGGTGGACGTCCTGCTCGGAGCCCTTCCCGGCGTCCTCGACGCAGTCAACGGGGATGGATCCTGAGAATGGGACGACGACGATGAGCCAGGCGCAGGACCACGACCACGCCGGACCTGCCGTGCCGCAGACCCGTACCGCACGCCACCGCCGGATCGTTGACATCCTCAACCGGCAACCGGTGCGCTCACAGAGCCAGTTGGCGAAGCTCCTCGCCGACGACGGGCTGAACGTCACCCAGGCGACGCTCTCCCGGGACCTGGACGAGCTGAACGCGGTGAAGATCCGCAACAACGACGGCGACCTCATCTACGCGGTACCGAGCGAGGGCGGCTTCCGCACCCCGCGCGTGCCCCTGGGGGAGTCGGCGAAGGAGGAACGGATGCGCCGCCTCTCCTCGGAACTGCTGATCTCCGCGGAGGCGTCCGCGAACCTCGTGGTCCTGCGCACCCCTCCAGGGGCCGCGCAGTTCCTCGCCTCGGCGATCGACCAGGCGGAACTGCACGACATCCTCGGGACGATCGCCGGTGACGACACACTGTTGCTGATCAGCCGGGACGCGACGGGCGGGCAGGCGCTGGCCGACCACCTGCTGCGGCTGGCGCAGAACCACCCCTGACGGGCAGGGCCTTGACGGGCACGGCGCTGACGGGCACCGAAGCGGAGGGGCACACCCGGTCGGGTGTGCCCCTCCGCTTCCGTGTGCCCTGTGCGAGAGCGGGCCGCACAGGGCTGGTCACGCGGTTCCCCGCACCCTTGGCGGGGCCGCTCCGGTCATCCCAGGCGCTGGGCCAGACCACCGGTGCATCGCACCTCGTCGCCCGCCGTGATGAGCAGGGCCTCGATGTCCGGCAGGGACTCCAGCCAGCTCAGAGCCTCACGGGAACCCATCGCGAAGGCGGCCGTCGCCCAAGCGTCCACCCACGTCAGGCGGGGACCCACCACGGTCACGGCGACCAGGTCGGTGACGGCGGAGCGGCCGGTGCTCGGGTCGACGATGTGGGCGCCGCGCTCGGCGGTGCCGGAGGTGGCCACCGCCAGCTCGTCCACACCGGCGGCGGACACGACGGCCGCGAGCCCACCGGGACGCAGCGGATCCGAGACGCCGACCCGCCAGGGACGGTGGGATCCGGGGACCCCGAACAGCTGGACGTCGCCGCCCCCGTTCACGCTCACGCCGCTCGCCCCGGCCACCGTCAGCCGGTGGGCGGCACGCTCGGTCGCCCAGCCCTTCACGATGCCGGTCGGGTCGAGCGGTCCCGCGTACCTCGTGCTGAACCAGCCCGCGCTCAGCCGCTCCGCCTCGGCGCACAGGTCGAGCACCTCGCCGACCTCCGGATCGCACTCCTCGACGCTCAGCTCACCGCGGGCCAGGCGCGAGAGCTGGCTGTCCTCGCGGTAGGTGCTGAACATCGCGTCCATCTTGTGGAGTTCGGCGACCGCCTCGTCCAAAGCGACCCGGACGACGTCGGGTTCGCCGCCCCGCACATCGAACGAGAAGACGGTGCCCATGACTTCTTCGGCGTGCCGCAGCGCGTGCGGCTCCTGGGAGGGGTCAGCCACCGGCCTTGTCCAGGGCCGACTGCAGGGACTTCTTGTATCCCGTGCTGGTGTAGGTCGCACCGGACACCGCGTCGATGTCGGCGCTCGACGCCGCGACGGCCTCCTGGTTGAGCTTGGGGACGGCCATCGCGGTCTTCTGGTCGCTCAGCCCGCCCTTGGGCGCCTGGACGGCCTCGGCCTTGGTGATCCTGCCGCCGCTGACGGTGACCCGGACCTGGACGGCGCCGTACTGGGTCTGGGCCACCTCTCCGGTGACGGTACGGGCCTGCGCGGCGGGAGCCTTGGGCGCCGCGGATGAACCGGAGGAGCCGGAGGAGCCCGCCGCACCGGTGGACCCCGCAGCCCCCGCCGACCCCGACGCCCCGCCGCCCTGGGCCTTCGCCTTGTCGAGCGCCGACTGGAGCGACTTCTTGTACCCGGCGCTGGTGTAGGTCGCACCGGACACGGCGTCGATGGCGGCGCTGCCCGCGGCGACGGCCTCCTGGTTGAGCCTGGGCACCGAGCTGTTGCTCACCTCGGTGCTGCGGCCACCGCTCGGGATCTGGACGACCTCGGACTTCGTGACCTTGCCGCCGCTGACGGTGATACGGACCTGGACAGGACCGTACTGGGTCTGGGCGACGTCACCGGTGACCGTCCGGGCCCCCGAGGACGACTGCTGCGCGCTGCCGCCCTGGGGCGACTCCTGCGCCGCCGCCGACTGCTGCGGTGCGGCCGCGCCCTGCGCCGACGCGGACGCCGGATCGGAGGCGGGCTTTAGCGACAGCAGCAGGACGATCCCGGACACGGTGGCGGCGCCGGCCAGCACGGCACGTCGAATGGGGTGGCTCTTCTTCATCGCTCCTGACTCCCGTCGCTCACATCTCGAACGACTCGTGATGGATGCGGCGGGCGGGAACCCCCGCGCCGCGCAGTGCTTCGTAGACCTGCTGTGCGAAGCCGGGCGGCCCGCACATGAAGACGTCGTGGCGGTCGATGTCCGGCAGCTTCCGGCTCAGCGTCTCCGCCGAGATGTCCGGGCGCTCCCCCTCGGGACTGTTCACCGCGTACATCAGCCGGGCCCCGCGCTCCTCGGCGATCGAGGCCAGCTCGTCCCACAGGGCCAGGTCCTGGGTGGTGTTGGCCCGGTAGAGCAGGGTCAGATCGCCCGCCGAACCCGGCAGCGTCTCGAACAGCGCCCGCATCGGCGTGATGCCGACACCACCGGCCACCAGCAGGACCTTGCCGCGGCTGCGCTTGGCCGCCGTCAGCGCCCCGTAGGGGCCCTCGGCCCAGACCCGGGTACCGGGCCGCAGGTCGCGCAGCGCGGAGCTGTGGTCGCCGATCGCCTTCACCGTGATGCGCAGCATGGTGGGACGCGGCGCCGCCGACAGCGAGTACGGGTGCGAGCTGAGCCGCATGCCCGGTGCGAGGAAGCGCCAGCGGAAGAACTGCCCGGCCTCCGCACCCATGCGGTGCAGTTTCCGGCCGCTGATCAGCACCGAGACGATGCCGGGCGTCTCCTCGACGACCGCCTCGACCCGCATCCGGTGCTTCAGGTTCAGCCGGATCGGGGCGAGGATCCGGTACCAGAGCACCAGCGCCGTCACCGACCCGTACAGCCCGTACCAGGCGGTCTTCGCGGCCGGTTCGACGGCGAACTCGTTGCCCGTGGACAGCTGGTGCCAGAACGTCAGGAAGACGGCGGCGTAGGTGAGCAGGTGGATGTGGTACCAGGTGTCGTAGCCCATCCTGCGGCGCACCGGGCCCATGGAGAGCAGACCGATGAGGAGCAGCAGACCGGTGCCGATCGCCGCCTTGCCCATGTCGGGCAGCTGGTTGATGGAGTCGATGGTCTGCTGGACGATGTCGCCGAAGCTCTTGCCCGCCTGCAGCGCGTAGCCCCACATGATCAGGACGAGGTGGGCGAGGACCAGACAGAGCGTGTAGCGGCCGCTCATCGCGTGCCAGCGCGCGACCCGGTCCGAGCCCACCCGGCGCTCCAGTGCGGGCACCCGGGCCATCTGCAGCACCACCAGTGCCATCAGGTACCCGGCGAGCAGCCCCGTGATGCGGCCCGCGTTGAGGATCTTGCTGTTGTCGTCCGCGATGGACGGGGTGTTGCTCCACCACAGCCAGATGACCCCGGCCGCGCCCGCCCATACGGCGAGCAGCAGGGGGACGGCGGGGGAGCGTCGTGGGCGGATTCGGCGCAGGGTCTGGCGCCGCGCGGCGCGGCCACCGGCGATCGTGGACACGGTTCCTCCGTGGTCGTCCGTGGGGACGGGGCGAGGGGAGAGGCCCCCTGGCCCAGAGATACGGTCGCCGACGGCTGTGCGTTCAGTGACCTCGGAGTCCGGTCCCTATTCCGTGAGCGCGGACGTCCGCCGGCGGGGCGCGTGCCCGCGTGGACGGGGCCGATCCGGGTGGTCGGTGCGGCGGGCGCCTGGCGCCCGGGCCGACGGATCGGGTGAAACGTGCGTTGGCCCACGCTTGTTGGCGTTCGGGTGTTGGCCCTCGGGTGGTGGCCTCCGACTGTTGGCCTGTTGCTGTTGCCCTACGGCCGTTGGCCCGAGTCCTTGGCCTGCGTGCTTGGCCCACATCCGTTGGTGCACGCAGGTCGACTACGCGTGTGGGTCACCACGGTGGGCCAACGTGCGTTGACCCACTCCTGTTGGCCCACTCCTGTAGGCCCACTTCCGTTGGCCAACGCCGACCCCCGATCAATACCTGGTCAGAGCAGTACTCCCTCCCGTCGTCCCGATCGCGATGTGCGGTCCCCGCGAGGGATCGACCCAGGTGAGGATCCGCCGCATGGCCTCCTCCGGCACCGACACACAGCCGGCGGTCGCCCCGCGCCCGTCGACATGGAGGAAGATGCCGGCGCCGCGGCCCCGTACCGGCTTGTCGTAGTTGAAGCCGACGACGAGGGCGTACGCGTACTGCGGGTCGTACGTGATCAGGTGCTCGGACTCGGTGGCGCGGCAGTCGGCGGGACGGGGCTCGGTCCAGCGGTTGTAGGAGCGGGAGTCGTTGTCCTCGCACCACCAGGACCCCTGGCGCACCCGGCGGTAGGGGGCCCGGGTGCCGTCCGGTGCCTTCCGGATGCCGAACGCGTACGGGAGGCCGTACAGCCCCGTGGGAGTCGTGTTCGTGCTCTGTCTGCGGGAGCCGCCCTCGACCAGCCCCCTGGCCCCGAAGCGGGCCACCGCCGACCCGGCCTTCACCCAGTGCCCGTCGCGCCGGTCCCACCAGGTGAGCGTGCCCGACGTCGCGTCCGCGCGCGGTGCCTGTGCCGTGATCAGCTGGCTGCCGCCGCCGGTGTCCGCGAGCTGCTCGGGGAGCGGCGGCGGCCCGCTCGGGGCGAGGGCGAGAAGGGACGCGGACGCGAGGGCGACGGCTCCTGTGCGCATGGCTCAGACGCTAGTGGGCGGCAGCGGGAGCGGCAGCCCGGGTAGGCCGTCCAGGCTCGTCGCGATGTGCTCCTTCTTGGTGAAGTACGTGTTCAGCGAGGCGTCGTCCTCGCGGGCGAAGCGCTTGGCGTGCAGGTCGCGGTCCTCGTCGTAGGACATGAAGGGCACCGCGTAGCCGCAGGTGTCGCGGACGAGTTCGGCCGTCACGACGATGATCGCGCGCAGGCCGTGCGGGGTGGGGTCGACGCCGGGGAAGTGTCCGAGCAGTTCCTTGAAGCGGGGGTCGTCACGGAAGACGGGCTCGCCGCGGCCGTGCACCCGGACGATGTTGGGCGGCCCCTGGAAGGCGCACCACATGAGGGTGATCCTGCCGTTCTCCCGCAGGTGCGCGACGGTCTCCGCGTTGCTGCCGGCGAAGTCGAGATAGGCGACGGTCAGTTCGTCGACCACGGCGAACGAACCGGTGATGCCCTTGGGGGAGAGGTTGATCGTGCCGTCCGGGGACAGGGGTGCTGTCGCGGTGAAGAAGAGGGGCTGGGCCTCGATGAACGTGCGCAGCCGGCCGTCGATGCGTTCATAAGTCTTTCCCATGTCTAACGATTATCGGGGAAGATCCTTCGCTTGTCTAAGGAATTCTTCCGGCGTGTCCGCCCCGAGTCGGCTCCGGGTCGGCTCCGGGTCGGCTCCGGGTCGGCTCGGGGTCGGCTATGCGTCCGCTCCGGGTCGACCCGGCCCGCCCGGCACCCCCGAGGGTGAGTCCCGATTGACGAATCATGCAGAGTTCTGCATACTCATGCATAACAGCGGATGCACTGCGAAGGAGAATCCCGTGACCGAGCGCGTCGTACTCGCCTACTCCGGCGGCCTGGACACCTCCGTCGCCATCGGCTGGATCGCCGAGGAGACGGGCGCCGAGGTCGTCGCCGTCGCCGTGGACGTCGGCCAGGGCGGCGAGGACCTGGACGTCATCCGCAAGCGCGCGCTCGCCTGCGGTGCCGTCGAGGCCGAGGTCGCGGACGCGAAGGACGAGTTCGCCGACGAGTACTGCCTCCCGGCGATCAAGGCCAACGCCCTCTACATGGACCGCTATCCGCTGGTCTCCGCGCTCTCCCGGCCGACGATCGTCAAGCACCTCGTGGCCGCCGCGCGGAAGCACGGCGCCACCACCGTCGCCCACGGCTGCACCGGCAAGGGCAACGACCAGGTGCGGTTCGAGGCCGGCATCGCCGCCCTGGCCCCCGACCTCAAGTGCATCGCCCCGGTCCGGGACTACGCGATGACCCGCGACAAGGCGATCGCCTTCTGCGAGGCGAAGCGGCTGCCGATCGCCACCACCAAGAAGTCCCCGTACTCCATCGACCAGAACGTGTTCGGCCGGGCCGTCGAGACGGGCTTCCTGGAGGACATCTGGAACGCGCCGATCGAGGACATCTACGAGTACACCGCGAACCCGGCCGAGCCGCGCGAGGCCGACGAGGTCGTCATCTCCTTCAAGGCGGGTGTCCCGGTCGCCGTCGACGGCAGGCCCGTCAGCGTCCTCCAGGCCGTCCAGCAGCTCAACGAGCGGGCCGGTGCCCAGGGCATCGGCCGGATCGACATGGTCGAGGACCGGCTCGTGGGCATCAAGTCCCGCGAGGTGTACGAGGCTCCGGGCGCGATCGCGCTGATCACCGCGCACCAGGAGCTGGAGAACGTCACCGTCGAACGCGAACTGGCCCGCTACAAGCGGCAGGTCGAGCAGCGCTGGGGCGAACTCGTCTACGACGGCCAGTGGTTCTCTCCGCTCAAGCGCGCTCTGGACGGCTTCATCGACGAGGCCAACCGGCAGGTCGACGGGGACGTCCGGATGACCCTGCACGGCGGCCGCGCGGTCGTCACCGGCCGGCGCTCCGACTCGTCGCTCTACGACTTCGACCTGGCGACCTACGACACGGGCGACACCTTCGACCAGGCGGCCGCCAAGGGCTTCATCGACATCTACAGCCTGTCGTCGAAGATCGCCGCCAAGCGCGACCTGGGGTGACACCGGAACCACCCCGCACGCACTAGCCTGACGGCCGCCTCCTCGCTTTCCTGGGTGCGGAGGCGGTCGCACACCGCCATCTTTGAGGAGCAACGCAAGTGAGCAGCAACAGCGGTGACGTACGGCTCTGGGGCGGCCGTTTCGCCGACGGTCCCGCCGAGGCCCTGGCCAAGCTGTCCGCGTCCGTCCACTTCGACTGGCGGCTCGCGCCCTACGACATCGCGGGATCGCGTGCCCACGCGCGCGTGCTGCACGGGGCGGACCTCCTCACGGACGACGAGCTGGCCCGGATGCTCGATGGGCTGGACCGGCTCGAAGCCGATGTGGCGGACGGTTCCTTCGTCGGCACCATCGCCGACGAGGACGTGCACACCGCCCTGGAGCGCGGCCTGTTGGAGCGCCTCGGCCCCGACCTCGGCGGCAAGCTGCGCGCCGGCCGCTCCCGCAACGACCAGGTGGCGACGCTCTTCCGGATGTACCTGCGCGACCACGCCCGGATCATCGGCGGGCTGGTCGCCGACCTCCAGGACGCGCTGATCGGCCTCGCCGAGGCCCACCCGGACGTCGCCATGCCCGGCCGCACCCACCTCCAGCACGCGCAGCCCGTGCTCTTCGCGCACCACGTCCTCGCCCACGTCCAGTCGCTGTCCCGGGACGCCGAGCGCCTGCGCCAGTGGGACGAGCGCACGGCCGTCTCGCCGTACGGCTCGGGCGCGCTGGCCGGTTCCTCCCTCGGCCTCGACCCGGAGTCGGTCGCCAAGGACCTCGGCTTCGAGCACGGCTCGGTCGCGAACTCGATCGACGGTACGGCGTCCCGCGACTTCGTCGCCGAGTTCGCCTTCATCACCGCGATGATCGGTGTGAACCTCTCCCGGATCGCCGAGGAGGTCATCATCTGGAACACGAAGGAGTTCTCCTTCGTCACGCTCCACGACGCGTTCTCGACGGGCTCGTCGATCATGCCGCAGAAGAAGAACCCGGACATCGCGGAGCTGGCGCGCGGCAAGTCGGGGCGCCTCATCGGCAATCTCACGGGCCTGATGGCCACCCTCAAGGCGCTGCCCCTCGCGTACAACCGCGACCTCCAGGAGGACAAGGAGCCGGTCTTCGACTCCTGCGACCAGCTGGAGGTCCTGCTCCCCGCCTTCACCGGCATGATGGCCACCCTCACCGTCCACCGCGAGCGGATGGAGGAACTGGCCCCGGCCGGCTTCTCGCTCGCCACCGACATCGCCGAGTGGCTGGTCAGGCAGGGTGTGCCGTTCCGTGTCGCGCACGAGGTCGCGGGCGAGTGCGTGAAGGTCGCCGAGGCCGAGGGCATCGAGCTCGACGGTCTGAGCGACGAGCAGTTCGCGAAGATCTCCCCGCATCTGACGCCCGAGGTGCGCTCCGTCCTGAACGTGCCGGGCGCGCTCGCCTCCCGCGACGGCCGTGGCGGTACGGCGCCGAGCGCGGTCGCCGTGCAGCTCGCCGAGATCAGGTCGGACGTGACCGCACAGCACACCTGGGCCACGGCGAAGCTGAGGAAGTGACACCTCCCGGGAGCGGCCGCCTCCGGGCGTGAGCGAACCGCCGGTCGAAAGCGGGCAGTACCGGGCGCGTGTTGAGCGGCACCGGACAGATCCGAGCGGCATCGGACAGGAAGTGGCGGCACCGGGCGGAAGAAGCAGTGGGTCCGGTGTGACGGGGGCATCGCGGGTTACGTTGGTCGGCAGCCGTACGGAGCCGATCGAAACGGAGCCCGCGATGCCCTTCGCCCGCCTCGCCTCAGCCACGACTCCCACCGCGCACATCGGGCTCGGCCTGGCCGCGGTCGGCCGCCCCGGGTACATCAACCTCGGCCGCGAGGACGACCTCCCGGCCGTACGCAGTGTCGACGCCCTGCGCGAGCGCACCCACGAACTCCTCGACGCCGCCTACGCCCAGGGCGTGCGCTACTACGACGTGGCCCGCTCGTACGGCCGCTCCGAGGAGTTCCTCGCCGACTGGCTGCGTTCCCGCCCCGAAGTCGACGACGTCGTGGTCGGCAGCAAGTGGGGCTACACCTACACGGCCGACTGGCGCACCGACGCCGAGGCGCACGAGGTCAAGGACCACGGCCTCGCCACCTACGAGCGGCAGCGCGCCGAGACCGACGAACTGCTCGGTGACCGACTCGACCTCTACCAGATCCACTCGGTGACCCCGGACAGCCCGGCCCTCACCGACCGGAAGCTGCACGCCGCGCTCGCCGAGGCCGCGGCCGGCGGTCTCTCCATCGGCTTCTCCACGAGCGGGCCGGCGCAGGCCGAGGCGATCCGCGCCGCGCTCGCCGTGACGGTCGACGGCGCACCCCTCTTCCGTACCGTCCAGTCCACCTACAACGTGCTGGAGACCTCCGCCGCGCCCGCGCTCGCCGAGGCGCACGACGCCGGACTCACGGTGATCGTCAAGGAGGCCATGGCCAACGGCCGCCTCGCCGCCGGGCACGCGCCGGACGCGGTCACGGACGTGGCCACGCGGACGGGGCTGGGCGCGGACGCCGTGGCCCTCGCCTTCGTCCTGTGCCGGCCCTGGGCCGGAGTCGTCCTCTCCGGCGCGGCCACCGCCAACCAGCTCGCCTCGAACCTGCACGCCGCGGTCGTCGATCTGGACGAGGACCGACTGGCCCGCCTCGACGCCCTCGCCGAGGAGCCGGGGGCCTACTGGGAGCGCCGCGCGCGGCTGCCCTGGCACTGAGAGACCCGTCGAGCGAGGATGAGTGAGACGTCGACGCTCCGAATGAGACATGAATGTCTCACATGGGTTATCCTTGTCTCATGGCTGTCGACCGTGACCATGTGCTGCGCAGCGCGGCCGCCCTCCTCACCCGCAGATCCACCGCCACGATGGACGAGGTCGCCCGGGCGGCCGGGATCAGCCGGGCCACGCTGCACCGCCAGTTCGCCGGGCGCGACGCGCTCGTACGGGCGCTGGAGGCGCTCGGCATCCAGGAGTGCGAGGCGGCTCTGGACGCCGCCCGCCTCGACGACGGCACCGCGCAGGAGGCGCTGCGCCGTCTGGTGACCGAGCTGGAGAAGGCCGCCGGACTCCTCGCCTTCCTCTACACCGAGAACCAGCTGTTCGAGGGCGAGGGGCAGAACGAGGGCTGGGCCCGGCTCGACGTCCGTATCGCCGCGCTGTTCCGGCGCGGCCAGGACAGCGGCGAATTCCGCATCGACCTCACCCCGGCCTGGCTCACCGAGGCGCTCTACGGGCTGATCGCCTCGGGCGCCTGGGCGGTGCTGGAGGGGCGGGTCGCCACCAAGGACTTCACCTTCATGATCGTCGAGCTGCTGCTCGGCGGCGCGCTACGGAGAGAGTGATCATGACCAGCACCCTGCGGCACGGGGGTGTCCCCGGCTCGGACGAGGCCGGGAAGGCGGGGGAGCACACGGCGGGGGAGTACACGGCGAAGGCGGAGAAGCGGCCGGGCCGCTGGCTCGCGCTCTCGGTCCTCGTGCTCGCCGTGCTGCTGGTGGCCGTCGACGCGACCGTGCTCGGTCTCGCGACCCCTTACATCAGCGAGGACCTGAGGCCCTCCGGCACCCAGCTCCTGTGGATCGGCGACGTCTACTCCTTCGTCATCGCCGGCCTGCTCGTCTCCATGGGCAGCCTCGGCGACCGCATCGGCCGCAAACGGCTGCTGCTGATCGGTGCCACCGTCTTCGGCGCGATATCCGTGCTCAACGCCTATGCGACGACACCGGAGCTGATGATCCTGGCGCGGGCGCTGCTCGGTGTCGCGGGCGCGACCCTGATGCCCGCCACACTCGCCCTGATCCGCAACCTCTTCCACGACCCGCGCGAGCGCAGCCTCGCCATCGGCATCTGGGGTGCCACGGCGTCCGCCGGTACGGCGGTCGGCCCCGTGGTCGGCGGCTTCCTGCTCGAACACTTCTGGTGGGGCTCGGTCTTCCTGATCAACGTGCCCGTGATGCTCGTCCTGGTGCCCGTCGGCATCAAGCTGCTGCCCGAGTCCCGCAACCCGAACCCCGGCCCCTGGGACCTGGCCAGTGTCGCGCTCTCGCTCGTCGGCATGATCGGCATCGTGTACGCGGTGAAGGAACTGGCCATGCACGGGTTCGCCTGGCAGCCGGTGGCCGTGGGCCTGCTCGGTGCCGCGGCCCTGTACGGGTTCGTACGGCGCCAGCTCAGCATGCCGATACCGCTGCTGGACATGCGGCTGTTCCGCAACCGGGGCTTCTCGGCGGCCGTGGCCGCCGATCTGCTGACCGTCTTCGGGATGTCCGGACTCGTCTTCTTCCTCTCGCAGTATCTGCAACTCGTGCAGGGGCGGGGGCCGTTCGAGGCGGGTCTGGCCGAACTGCCCGCCGCCGTCGGCGCGGTGGGGGCGGGCCTGGTCGCGGGCTCGGCCGCCCGGCGGTACTCGGTGCGTGCCGTCGTCTCCGGCGGTCTCGCCGCGGTCGGTCTCGCGCTCGCCGCGCTCACCCTGCTGAGCCAGTCCACCGGCTACTCGCTGCTCGGCACCGCGCTGCTGGCCGTCGGCGTCGGCGCGGGCTTCTCGTTCACCGTCACCGCCGACGTGATCCTCTCCAGCGTGCCCAAGGAGCAGGCGGGCGCGGCCTCCGCGGTCTCCGAGACGGCGTACGAACTCGGTGCCGCCCTCGGCATCGCCCTGCTGGGCTCCATCGTTACCGGCGTCTACGCGGGCTTCACCGGGCCCGCGGGCACCCCGGCCGGGGCCCACGACTCCCTGGGCGGCGCGGTGGAGGGGGCGGCGACCCTGCCCACCCACACCGCGGAGGCCCTGCTGACCGCGGCTCGCACATCCTTCGTGGACGGCCTGGCACTGGCGTCCGGCATCGGAGCAGCGGTACTGCTCGCCACGGCGGCAGCGGCATGGTTCCTGCTGAGGGACCAGAAACTGGAATCCGGGGTCTAAGGGCTGTCCCGTCAGGGGCGCGGGAAACTGCGCGACAAGCCGCGAAGCACCCGCGCCCGGGATACGACCGAACCGCCGGAGGCGCTACGCCGCCTTCGCCTTCGTGGCGTACATGTCCACGTACTCCTGACCCGACAGCAGCATGACCTCGGTCATCACCGAGTCGGTCACCGCGCGCAGGACGTAGCGGTCACGGTCCATGCCCTCGTACCGGGAGAACTCCATGGCCTCGCCGAAGCGGACCGTGACCCGGCCGGGGCGCGGCATCCCGGCGCCGCCGGGCTGCAGCTTGTCCGTGCCGATCATCGCGAACGGGACGACCGGCGCGCCGGTCATCAGGGTGAGGCGCGCGATGCCGGTGCGGCCGCGGTAGAGACGGCCGTCGGGGGAGCGGGTGCCCTCCGGGTAGATGCCGAAGACCTTGCCCTCCTCCAGGATGCGGCGGCCCGTCATCAGCGCCGCGACACCGCCGTTGGCGCCGTCCCGGTCGACCGGGATCATGCCGACGCCGGTGAAGAACCAGGCCATGAGGCGGCCCTTGAACCCCTTGCCGGTGACGTACTCGTCCTTGCCGATGAAGAGCACCTGCCGGTCGCAGACCAGAGGCAGGATCATCGAGTCGATGAACGTGAGGTGGTTGCCGGCCAGGATGACCGGACCGTCGCCCGGGATGTGCTCCACGCCCTCCACCCGTGGGCGGAACATCAGGCGCATGATCGGTCCGAGCACTGCCTTGATGAGCACGAAGCGGGACAACGGGCCCTCCGGTGTCAAGGGATTCGGTATGAGTCTGTGCAGGTGAGGACGATACTCGCGGCTCCCGGGTGATTGCACATCGGGTTCACCGTCCGGATACGCACTGTTGACCAATGTTTACCTGCCGTGGCCTGCGATCCAGCATGTGTCACCCGTTCGACACGATGTGACGGAAGTCGCCCCCGGACGGCGCAAGGCTCCCCCGGTCGGCCACCCCCGCCCGACGATCCGTCACCACCCGCCTCCCGTACGCCATCAGGCGGAGCCCAGGTGTTCCGCCGCGGGTCTCCCTCCCGTCACGCAAGGGCCCCTACGATCGAGCCGCTTTGTCAGGTGCAGGGCGGGTACGCGGGAGGAGCGCACATGGGGACGCAGGAGTCGCAGGAGCCGAACGGGCAGCACCGGGGCACGGCGCGACGGGCACTGCTCGGGGCCGCCGTGCTCGGCGCGGGCGGAGCGGTCCTCGGACCGGCCGGCGCGGCGCGAGCCGACGAACGTCACGGGGGCGCCGGTCACGGCGCCGGGTACCGGAGTCTGCCGAAGCCGACGGTGATCGGACACCGCGGTGCCAGCGGCTACCGGCCCGAACACACCTTCGGCTCGTATCAGCTGGCCCTCGACATGGGTGCCGACGTCGTCGAGGCGGGCGACCTGGTCCCCACCAAGGACGGTCACCTCGTCTGCCGGCACGAGCCCGAGATCGGCGGAACGACCGATGTGTCGGCGCACCCGGAGTTCGCCGACCGCAGGACCACCAAGACCCTCGACGGCGTCCCCACCACCGGCTGGTTCACCGAGGACTTCACGCTCGCCGAGCTGAAGACCCTGCGGGCGGTCGAGCGCATCCCCGCCAACCGCCCGAACAACACCCTCTACAACGGCCGCTGGGAGATCCCCACCTTCGAAGAGGTGCTCCACTGGCAGGACGAGCAGACCCGCAAGCGTGGCAAGCAGGTCTGGATCTACCCCGAGACCAAGCACCCCACCTACTTCCGGGCGCTCGGTCTGGGCCTGGAGGAGCGCCTCGCCAAGGTGCTGCGCAAGCACGGCAAGGACGGGAAGAACGCTCCCGTCATCATCCAGTCCTTCGAGCCGACCAGCATCCAGCGCCTCGACGGGCTCGTCGACAACCCGCTCGTCGTCCTGCTCTCCGCGGCGAACACCCGTCCCTGGGACTTCGTCGCGACCGGGGACCCCCGCACGGTCGCGGACCTCGTCAAGCCCGCGGGCCTGAAGTGGCTGGCCTCGTACGCCCAGGGCATCGGCCCCACGCTCGACCTGGTCATCCCCAAGGACGCGAACGGCGCCCTCACCACGCCGACCACCCTGGTCGCCGACGCCCACCGCGCGGGCCTGATCCTGCACCCCTACACCATGCGCAACGAGAACGTCTTCCTGCCCGCCGACTTCCGCCGGGGCACCGACCCGAACGCCTACGGCGACGCGTTCGGCGCCTTCCGGACCTACTTCGCCACCGGCATCGACGGCGTCTTCTCCGACAACGCGGACACCGCGCTGCTCGCCCGCGCGGACTTCGTCAACGGCTGACCCCGCCACCCCGGATGGGGTGACACCCGGCCGCCCCGGCAACCTCCCGCCGGGGCGGCCGCGTCCCGCCGCACATGACCCACGAGATGGTTTCCGCGCTGCGTCCGCTGCTCGCCGCCGAGGCCTCGGCGGAGGCGCACGCGACCGGGACCGAACCGAGCGACCTCGAACAGGCCGTGTGGCTGCGGCTCCTGGAGCGCCTCGCCTCGGCCGGCCCGCCCGCCGACCCGCAGGGGTGGCTGCGCCGCGCGGTGCGCTCGGAGGCCCGCCGCGCCCGCCGCACGGCCCGCCGTGAACAGCCGTACGGCTCCGAACCCGCCGACCCGGACGGGCCCGGCCCCGAACAGCGCGCGATGACCGCGGACTCCCGCCGAGCCCTGCACGACGCCGTACGCCGGCTGCCCGGCCGCTGCCCGCGCCTCATGGCGGCGCTGCTCTCCCCCCAGGACCTCACCTACCGCGAGATCGCAGGTGAGTTGGGTATCTCACAGGGCAGCCTTGGTCCGGAACGTTCCAGATGCCTGGGATGTCTACGGCGATTGCTGGCACCGGTGGTTGCGGCCCGCGGACCGCGGGGATAGGAGTGGGGGACAACCGGTGGAACAAGTGAGCGGGAGGCATGCACACATGGGCATGAGCGTGACCATCTCGGGGGCGACCGAGCAGGACGCAGAGCAGATCCTCAAGCTGCAGTACCTCTGCTACCAGAGCGAGGCCGAGCTGTCCGGCGACTACGGCATCGAGCCGCTCACGCAGCCGCTCGACTCCCTCAGGGCGGAGCTGGCGGACGGTACGGTCCTGGTGGCCCGGCTGGGGCAGGAGGTGGTGGCCTCGGTCCGCGGAACCGTGGAATCCGACGGCACGGCCCGGCTCAACAAACTCATCGTCCACCCGCGCATGCAGCGCCACGGGATCGGCGCCCGGCTCCTGCGCGCCGCCGAGGCTGCCCTCGTGGAGGAGCACGGCGCCAAGAGGATCCAGCTCCACACCGGACACCGCGGCGGCGGCAACCTGCGGCTGTACCGCAGCGTGGGCTACGAGACGGTCGGCACGTCGGAGGGCGACGACGGCGTCACCGTGATCGTGCTGGAGAAGCCCGCGGAGACCTACGCGACCACTGCGTAGCCGCGCCCGCCCGGCGGACACGGCCCGGCGGGCGCCCGGAGCACGCGACCGGCGGCCTCGTACCTCCGCCGGCCCGCGGTCTGACTACCGGCTTTCCGCGGAGCGCCGGCGCAGCCAGTACATGGCCGACAGCGGCAGCAGCACCGGAATGAACAGGTACCCCATGCCGTAGTCCGACCACACGGTGGCGTCGGGGAAGGCGGACGGCTCCACCAGCGTCCAGGTACCCACGATCAGGACACCCGCGAGCTCGGCGGCGCAGCACACCAGCGCCGCCCTGCGGGCCTTCTCGCCGCCCCGGACGAGCGAGTACGTGATGAAGCCGTAGACCAGGCCCGCGACCGCCGACAGCGAGTAGGCGAGCGGGGCCTTGTCGAACTCCGTGGAGATCTGCACGGCGGAGCGCGACACGGCGCCGACGACCATCACGCCGTACAGCCAGACCAGCAGCATCCCCGGGCCGCTGATGAGCCGCGTCCGCTTCCGTCCGGTCGCTTCTTCCTCGGTCACGGTGACCTCGGCCTTCGTCACGTCAGCCTCCCCAGATGTCGTACAGGCGCACTTCGAGGACGGCGAGCACCACGCCGCCGGCCGCCACCGTGACCGAACCCCAGCGGGTGCGCTCCGCCAGCGACATGAAGGCCACCGCGGGTACGCACGCGAACGCCCCGAGCAGATAGGCCACGAAGATCGTCGTGCCCTGTTCCGCCTTCTCGCCGCGGGCCAGCTGGACGATGCCGACCACCAGCTGGACGGCGGCGAGCAGCGACACCACCGCCATGCCGATGAAGTGCCAGTCCTTGGTGGGCTGATCACGGAAGGCGGCCCAGCCGCACCAGGCGGCGAGCGCGAGCGCGGCGACGGCGGTCGCGACCGTCAGGGCATCAAGCATGCCGTGACCCTATTACGGGCCAAAAGGCCCGATGCCCTCGCCCCCGGCCGCCCCGTAGGGTCGGGGCCATGAAGATCCACGCTGACGCCCTGCTGTTCGACAACGACGGAACCCTCGTCTCGTCCCTGGAGTCGGTGAACCGCTGCTGGACCCGCTGGGCGCGGGAGTACGGCATCACCGCCGAGGACTTCGCCCGGATCGAACTGCACGGCCGCCCCGCCGTCGAGATAGCCGCCGACCTGCTGCCCGCCGACGTCGTCCCCGAGGCCCTCGCGCGCATCGAGCAGCTGGAGGTCGAGGACGTCCCGGGAGGCGTCCTGCTGCTGCCCGGAACCGCCGCCTTCCTCGGCTCGCTGCCCGCCGAGCGCTGGGCCGTCGTCACCTCCGCCACCCGGCGGCTGGCCGAGGCCCGGCTCGACGAGGTCGGTATCCGGCCCAAGACCCTGATCTCCGCCGACGACGTCACCCGCGGCAAGCCCGACCCCGAGCCCTACCTCCTCGCCGCCCGCGAGCTGGGCGTCGACCCGGCCCGCTGTGTCGTGTTCGAGGACGCGCCGGCCGGCCTCCAGGCGGGCCGCGCGGCCGGCATGACCACCGTGGCGTTGGCCACAACCCACGCGGCGTCCGAGCTGGTCGCGGACCTGGTGGTGAAGGACCTCTCGGCCCTGTCCGCACTGGTCACGGGCGGGGGAGTGGAGATCTCCGTCCGCGGCTGAGAAGTGTCCACCGCTGTCCACGATGCGGACAGCGGTTCCGGGCCGAACCACTCCGTCTGCTTTACTTCACTCCATGACCACGACGAGCAGCCGCACCCTTGCGACCGAGGCGACCATGACGCCCGGTGCTCGTTGTATGTGTCGAATGTGCGCCTTCTAGAGGGCCCCCGCACCACCGCCTGATCCCGCGCCCCGAAGCGGGACCACCGCGCCCTGAGTCCGTACCGCGTACGCGACAGGGGCTGCCCCGCGCACACGTTCTCCTCCCGGTTCCCTCCGGTTCCACGGCCATCGCGCGCCGTCCCGAGAACCGTGCCGCGTTCAAGACCGAATGCACCCGTGCCGGCGCACACCCACGCCCCGCACTCGACAGTGACGGAAACCCCTGTGATCACGACAACGGGCCTCACCAAGGTCTACCGCTCGCGCGGCCGTGAAGTGACCGCCCTCGACGGCGTCGATCTGCATGTCCGCGAAGGCGAGGTGTACGGCGTCATCGGCCAGTCCGGCGCCGGCAAGTCCTCGCTCATCCGCTGCGTCAACCTCCTGGAGCGTCCCACCGCCGGTACGGTCACCGTCGCCGGACAGGACCTCACCGCCCTCGTCGGACGCGGCCCGCGCGCCGGCAAGGAGCTCCGCCAGGCGCGCAGCCGTATCGGCATGGTCTTCCAGCACTTCAACCTGCTGTCCTCGCGCACCGTCCAGGAGAACGTCGAGCTGCCGCTGGAGATCCTCGGCATCTCGGGGAAGGAGCGTTCCGCCAAGGCGCTCGGCCTGCTCGACCTGGTCGGCCTGTCCGACAAGGCGAAGGTCTACCCCGCACAGCTCTCCGGCGGCCAGAAGCAGCGCGTCGGCATCGCCCGCGCCCTGGCCGGCGACCCCAAGGTGCTGCTCTCCGACGAGGCCACCAGCGCCCTCGACCCCGAGACCACCCGCTCCATCCTCCAGCTGCTGCGCGACCTGAACCGGCAACTGGGTCTGACCGTTCTGCTCATCACGCACGAGATGGACGTCGTCAAGACCGTCTGCGACTCGGCCGCGCTCATGGAGAACGGCCGCATCGTCGAGTCGGGCACGGTCGGCGAACTGCTCGCGACCCCCGGCTCCGAGCTGGCCTCCGCGCTCTTCCCGGTCAGCGGCGACGCCTCCGGCGACGACCGCACGGTCATCGACGTCACCTTCCACGGCGAGGCCGCGACCCGGCCGGTCATCTCGCAGCTGTCCCGGACCTACAACATCGACATCTCGATCCTCGGTGCCGCGATGGACACCGTCGGCGGCAAGCAGGTCGGCCGGATGCGCATCGAACTGCCCGGCCGCTACGACGACAACGTCGTGCCGATCGGATTCCTGCGCGAGCAGGGCCTGCAGATCGACATCCAGGGCCAGCAGCCCGCACTCGTGAAGGACGGTGCCAAGTGACCTGGTCGGAGATGCATCCGCTGCTGTCCCAGGCCTGTTGGGACACGCTCTACATGGTCGGCTGGTCCACGCTGATCGCCGTCGTCGGGGGTCTGCCGCTCGGCATCCTGCTCGTCCTCACCGACCGCGGCGGACTCCTCCAGAACGTCGCGGCGAACAAGGTCATCGGGCAGGTCGTGAACATCGCCCGCTCGATGCCGTTCATCATCCTGATGGTCGCGCTGATGAACTTCACGCGCACGATCACCGGAACGACGATCGGTCGCGAGGCGGCGATAGTGCCGCTCGCCATCGGCGCGATCCCGTTCTTCGCGCGGCTCGTCGAGACGGCCGTCCGCGAGGTGGACGGAGGGCTCGTCGAGGCCGTGCAGTCCATGGGCGGCAACACCTGGACCGTCGTGCGCAGGGTGCTCGTACCGGAGTCGCTGCCCTCACTGATCTCCTCGGCGACCACCACCGTCGTCGCCCTCATCGGCTACTCGGCCATGGCGGGCACCGTCGGCGCCGGAGGACTCGGCGACATCGCCATCCGTTACGGCTACCAGCGCTTCGAGACCGGGCTGATGTGGATCACCGTGGCGATCCTGGCCGTGGTCATCTCCGTCATCCAGTTCGCCGGCGACTACGCCGCCCGCGGGCTGCACCGGCGCGGCGGCCACTCTGGTGCGGCACCCAGGCTCCGGCTGCTCAAGGCCGGGACGTCCACGACCGCGGAGGCCGGCGCCCCCGCGGAGGCCGCCACCGCGGACGCCGGCAAGGCCCTCTGAGCCGGGTCGTCCGAGCACCTCACCCCTCACTCCCCACCCGCGTACTTCCCCGTCCCACCCGACACGGGGACGCTCAACCCCTCAGGAAAGGCACTTTTCGTGCGTAACACTGCCAAGATCACCACCGCCGTCCTCGCCGCCGGAGCCCTCACCCTCGGCCTCTCCGCCTGCGGTTCGGACAAGGACTCCGCCGCCGACACGAGCGGCCCGCTGATCGTCGCCGCGAGCCCCACCCCGCACGCCGAGATCCTCGACTTCGTCAAGAAGAACCTGGCGAAGAAGGCGGGCCTCGACCTGGAGGTCAAGGAGTTCCAGGACTACATCGTCCCGAACACGGCGACCGAGGACGGCTCGGTGGACGCCAACTACTTCCAGAACCAGCCGTACCTGGACGACTTCAACAAGAAGCGCGGCACCCACATCGTGCCCGTCGTCACGGTGCACCTGGAGCCGCTCGGCCTCTACTCCCACAATGTCAAGAGCGCCGACGCCCTCAAGAGCGGCGCGACCGTCGCGGTCCCGAACGACGCGGTCAACGAGGCGCGCGCCCTGAAGCTGCTCGCGTCCAAGGGGCTCATCACCCTCAAGGACGGCGCCGGCAGCGAGGCGACCCCGCAGGACATCTCCAAGAACCCGAAGAACCTCAAGTTCAAGGAGGTCGAGGCGGCCCAGACCCCGCGCTCCCTGGACGACGTGGACGCCGCGGTCGTCAACGGCAACTACGCCATCTCCGCCGGCCTCAAGCCCGCCGACGACGCCCTCGTCCTGGAGTCGGCGACGAACAACCCGTACGGCAACTTCCTCGCCGTCAAGAAGGGCAACGAGAACGACCCGCGGGTGAAGAAGCTCGCCAAGCTCCTCACCTCGCCCGAGGTCAAGAAGTTCATCCAGGACAAGTACGCCGGCTCGGTCATCCCCTCGTTCTGATCCGTCTTCGGCGGTCCGTACCGCCGCACGGTGCCCACGACCACACGCGGTGGTCCTCCCCCGTTCCCCTTCGGGCAACGGGGGAGGACCCCGTGGTGCGGTTCGGTGCTTTCATGCTGCATGCTGGGCAGTTCAGCGGGCCCGAAGGTTCCGAGGGCCCCAAGTCCCCGACGGTTACGGAGCGGCGCATGACTAGCACCTTCCCCGACATCTCCATCAGCACGGAGCGGTTGGTCCTGCGCGCGCTCGACGAGGACGACGTTCCCGCCCTGGCCGAAATGATGAACGACGAGCAGGTCGCGGCCTGGACCGACGTGCCCCAGCCCTTCACCGAGGAGGGCGCCCGCACCTGGATCAGCGAGCACGCGCCCGCGGAACGCACCGCCGGCCGCGGACTCGACCTCGCCGTCACCGAGTTCCTCACCCAGCGCCTGGTCGGCATCGTTCAACTCGGCAGGACGAACTGGCACATCCGCTCCACCGAACTCTCCTACGTCATCGCCCCCTGGGCCCGCGGCGAGGGTTACGCCTCCGAGGCGTCGCTCGCCACCGCCCGATGGCTCTTCCGCGAGCAGAAGTTCGAGCGCATCGAGGTGCGCACGGCGGCCGACAACACCGCCTCCCAGCAGGTCGCCCAGAAGATCGGCTGCATCAGCGAGGGTGTGCTGCGCAACGCGTGCATAGCGCACAGCCGTACCGAGGACGGCCGTTGGGTCGACCACCGCACCGACTTCATCGTCTGGAGCCTCCTCCCCGAGGACATCGAAGGAGTCGGCGACCAGCTCGCGGACTCCAGCGGTTTCACGTCGTTCTCCGACTGGAACTGACCACGGGACGGACACGGAACTGGGCACGGGACTGAACACAGGACTGGGCACAGTGCTGGACACGGGACTGGGCACACGGCTGGGCACGGTACTGAACACAGGGCTGGGCACGGAGGCGGTCCGGAACCGAGACCCGGGGGCTCCCGCGGCCGGAGCCGGTGACCGCGCACGCCCCGTCTGACCCCTCACGCGCGACGGCACCCCTCACGCCCGACGGCACCGCCCACGCCGGACGGCACGACGCATGCCGCACGGCACCGCCCGTGCCGGGCGACGGCACCGCTCCCGCCCGACGGGACCCGCGCGCGGCCCCACCCGGCGACGCCAGGTACCCTCACGGAGCCCGCTCACGGGCTGCCCCCTGACGACCTGCGAAGACCCTCTGGAGACTGACGACGATGGCCGACCGCGTCACGGTGATCGGCTGGGACGGCTCCCCCCTGACCGCGGCGGCGCGCTCCGCCCTCGGCGCCGCCACCCTGGTGGCCGGAGCGGCACACCACCTGACGCTCCCCGAGGTACCCGAGGGCGCCGAGCGCATCCGGCTCGGCAGCGTCGCCCTCGCCGCCCGCCGCATCGCGGGCCACCGCGGCAGCGCCGTCGTCCTCGCCGACGGGGACCCCGGTTTCTTCGGCGTCGTACGTACCCTGCGCGCTCCCGAGTTCGGCCTTGAGGTCGAGGTCGTGCCCGCCGTTTCCTCGGTCGCCGCCGCCTTCGCCCGCGCCGGAATGCCCTGGGATGACGCACATGTGGTAGTCGCACACCGTCGCTCCCTGCGACGCGCGGTGAACGTATGCCGAGCCCACACCAAGGTGGCCGTCCTCACCTCGCCCGGTGCGGGCCCCGCCGAACTCGGCCTGCTCCTCGAAGGCGTCCACCGCACCTTCGTCATCTGCGAGGAGCTCGGTACCGCACGCGAGCGGGTCACGATCCTCACCTCCGACAAGGCCGCCGACCACACCTGGCGCGACCCCAACGTCGTCATCGTCATCGGCGGCTTCGTGGCCGCGGCCGAGGACGGCGGCTGGATCGCCGGACGCGACCCGGCCACCGAGCCGCGCGGCTGGGCACTGCCCGCCGAGGCGTACGGCGGCGCGCTCGGAGAAGGAGAGACGGATCTGCTGCGCGCGGCCCAACTCGCCCGGCTGGGCCCGCGCCTGGGGGATCTGGTGTGGGACATCGGGTCCGGCAGCGGTGCCTTCGCCACCGAGGCCGCGCGCACCGGCGCCGCGGTCATCGCGGTGGACCGGGACCTGCGGGCCTGCACCCGCACCGACGACGCCGCCCGCCGCTACGGCGTGCAGATGCAGATCGTGCACGGCGACGCCCCGCACATCCTGGAGAACCTCCCCGAACCGGACGTCGTGCGGGTCGGCGGCGGGGGAGCGGAGGTCGTCTCCGCGGTCGCCGACCGCCGTCCGCAGCGCATCGTGACGCACGCGGCGACCCGGGACGCGGCCGAACTGGTCGGCCGGAACCTCACCGAGCACGGTTACCAGGTCGAGTGCGCCCTCATCCAGTCCGTCGAACTCGACACGAGGGCCTGGACGGAGACGGAGCGGAGCGTCGCGTTCCTGCTCACGGGCCGTCTTCCCGATCGCAACCCGTGATCCTGTTGTCGTACCGCGCGCGGTAGGCTGGCCGATCGTTGTACCGCTCCAGGATGATCGGCTTTTCGTAGGCCAATGTCCGGAAAACGCGCCCGTTTTGAGGCGAGTGTGGTACGGCAGGACCGGAGGACGCGCAACGTGGCGCAGTCCACAGCGGGCCGTCGCGGATCAAGCTGTCGCGAGGGTCGGACGACCGGGACAATGCCAGTTAATGGCTTTGTCGTCTTTGTTGGCCGGTCGTTCGTGCCGCTGGGCACGCACGCTCGTTCTTCACTGTGGGGCGGTCGGTGCGCCGTTCCGGGCGAGCAGGACTTGGAAGCACTAACCGATGGGCGAGGGGTACGCATGACCGACACCGGCCAGGTCCCGGGCGAGGGACTGCCGGAGAACGCAGGCATGGTGGAGCAGCCGGGCGCCCCCGCCCCGGACGCGTACACCTTCCTCGACCCCTCCGAGAACCACGCCGAGGACGACGACCTGCTCCTCATGCCGGGTGCCCAGGGTGCCTGGGGCAACGAGGTGGGCCCGCCGGCCCCCCAGCCCCCCGTCCACGAACCGGGCCCGCACGAGACGGCGGGCCGGGACAGCGGTTCGGTCGACCTCAGCGCCGTCCGCGGAGCCGGTCCCGCGACCGCCGCGCAGCCGGTGACGCCGCGCCGCCCCCTGCACCTCGGCCCCCCGACCCCGGACGTCTCGGCCGGCCCGGTGCGCTCGCTCGCCGACCGCGGCCCCGCCTCCGCGCCGCTCGCCACCCCCGCCCACGCGATGAACCCCGCGACGCCGGTCCGGCACGCCGGTCCTCCGACGACGGGGCCCGAGTACCTCGACGTTCCGCAGCTGTCCGAGATCCCGCCGCAGGGCGCGGTGCCCTGGGGGGTTCCGCCGACCGGTCCCGAGCCGACGGCAGAAGAAACGGTCGTCCCGGCCGCGGGAGAGGGTGCCGAGGCCGGCTTCGCCGCCGGACCGGAGTCGGCGTTCGGGTCGGCGCCGCCGCACGACGAAGCCGCGGACCCCGCGGGGTCCCTCCCGGCGCACCCGGCCGCCGAGGAGACCGGGCCCGCGGGGCTCGCGTCCCCCCTCGTCGTCGACGGGGCGGCCGGGGACGCCGTTCCCGCGCAGGCTCCCGCGGCACCGGAGGCCGGCCCGTCGGCCGAGTCGGCGCAGGACCACCTCGCCCGGGCGGGTGCGGAGTCCGCGCAGGACGCCGAGGCCGCCCACGTGCCGGCTGGCCCGCTGGACCTCCAGGCCCCGGAGACTCCCGACGCCGCCGCCTTCGAGACGGCCCACGACGTTCCGCGGACGGAGCCGACGGCGGACGACGCCGCCGCGCAGATGTCCGACGCCCACGTGACCGAGTACGCCGCCGCCCCGGCGCAGGTTCCCGTGGACCAGGCGGACCCGACGGACCAGGGGGACCTGACGCCCGAGCAGGCCTTCTCGTACGCCCAGGACCAGGCCGCGCAGGAGCAGCTCGTCCACCAGGACCAGGTCGTCCAGGAGGAGCAGGCGGCTCACCCGGCGGTCCCGGCGGCCGCCGACCCGTCCGTGCACCTCGCCGATCAGGCCGTGCGCCTCCCGGGCCAGTCCGTCCCCTTCGTCGAGCAGGCCGCCCACGCGGCCGAGCAGGCGGCGCGGTTCCAGGACCGCGCCGTCCGGTTCGTCGACGCCGGTGTCCACATCCCGGAATCGGCGGGCCGGTTCGCGGACGTCGCCGCCGGTGGCCGAGCGGGCGGGACGGGCGGCGGGTTCGCCGAGGCCGCGCGGCCCGCGTCCGCCGCGCATCCCCACGCGCCCTCCCTGACACACGAGTCCGCCGACGCGGTGCCGGCCGCGGACGACTCCTACGGCCGGGCGGTCCCCGGTGCCGGGGCCTTCCCGGTCCAGGCCGCCCAGTTCGCGCCCGCCGCCGAGGCGCACGCCGCGTTCGCCGATGCCGCCGCCGGTGTCCCGGTCGGCGTCGCGACCCACGGCGAGACGTCCCACGCGGCCGGGAACCCGTCGCACGACGAGGCGTCCCACACGGCGGACCAGTCGCACGACGAGCACCTTCCCGGCGAGGCGCAGCCCTCGGCGGACGACTCGCTCGGCCGGTTCGTGCCCGTCGACGGCCAGGTGCCGACGACCCCGCACCTGGCCCCGACCCCGCCGCACGCCATGACCGTGCCGCCCCTGCCCACGGAGGAGTGGCACCCGGCCGAGGAGGCAGCCCAGGAGCAGGCCCCGGCCTTCGCCGACCTGCCGGAGGCCGCGCCCGGACAGGCCCCGGAGGCTCCCGCCGGCCAGGAGGCGTCCGTCGCCCCGGTGCCCGCGCCCCGCGAGCCCGAGGCACCCCCCGTACCGGAGCCGCTCGACGCGGAGCCGGAGCCCGTAGTCGCACAGCAAGCGGAGGACCTGCACACCCAGGTCGCCGACCAGGAAGAGAGCACGGCCGCAGTGGAAGACGTACGAGAGTCCACCGGCCCGGCGGCCCCCGGCTACGACGACGCCGAGCGCGAGGCGGTACTGCGCGTGATGCGCGAGCGCCGCGACATCCGCAACGGCTTCCGCAGCGACCCGATCCCGCACGACGTCCTGCTGCGGGTCCTGGAGGCCGCGCACACCGCGCCGTCGGTGGGCCACTCCCAGCCCTGGGACTTCGTCGTCATCCGCTCCGCCGAGACCCGCCGCACCATGCACGAACTGGCGGCACGCCAGCGCGAGGCGTACGCCAAGTCGTTGCCCAAGGGCCGGGCCAAGCAGTTCAAGGAACTGAAGATCGAGGCGATCCTCGACACCCCGGTGAACATCGTCGTCACCGCCGACCCCACCCGCGGCGGCCGCCACACCCTGGGCCGGCACACCCAGCCGCAGATGGCCCCGTACTCGTCCGCGCTCGCCGTCCAGAACCTGTGGCTCGCCGCCCGTGCCGAGGGCCTCGGCGTCGGCTGGGTCAGCTTCTTCGACGAGCGCGAGATGGTCCGCGCCCTCGGTCTGCCCGAACACCTGGACGTCGTCGCGTATCTCTGCGTCGGCTACGTCGACGAGTTCCCGGAGGAGCCCGAGCTCATGCAGGCGGGCTGGTCCAAGCGCCGCCCGCTGTCCTGGGTCGTGCACGAGGAGACGTACGGCCGGCGCGCGCTGCCCGGCGAGGAGCCGCACGACCTGCTCGCCGAGACCGTCTCCAACATCCGCCCGCTGGACGCCAAGGCGCTCGGTGAGGCCTGGGAGCGGCAGAAGCGGATGACCAAGCCCGCGGGCGCGCTCGGCATGCTGGAGATCATCTCGGCCCAGCTGTCGGGCCTGTCCCGGATGTGCCCGCCGCCGATCCCGGAGCCCGCCGCCGTCGCGATCTTCGCGGGCGACCACGGTGTGCACGCCCAGGGCGTCACCCCCTGGCCGCAGGAGGTCACCGCCCAGATGGTGGCCAACTTCCTGGGCGGCGGCGCGGTCTGCAACGCGTTCGCCAACCAGGTCGGTGCGGAGGTGTGCGTCGTCGACGTGGGCGTCGCCTCCGACCTTCCCGCGACGCCGGGGCTCCTGCCGCGCAAGGTCCGTGCGGGCACCGCCGACATGACCACCGGTCCCGCGATGACCCGCGAGGAGGTCACCGCGGCGATCGAGGTGGGCATCGAGACGGCCCGCGACCTGGTGGCGGCCGGCAACAAGGCACTGCTGACCGGCGAGATGGGCATCGCCAACACCACCGCGTCCGCCGCCCTGATCTCGGTCTTCACCGGCGCCGACCCGTCCGAGGTGACGGGCCGGGGCACCGGCATCAACGACGAGACCCTGGCCCGCAAGACCGAGGTCGTGCGGCGCGCCGTCGAACTCCACCAGCCGGACCCGGCCGACCCCATCGGCGTCCTCGCGGCCATCGGCGGCCTCGAACACGCGGCGATGGTCGGCCTGCTGCTGGGCGGTGCCTCCCTCCGTACGCCGGTGATCCTGGACGGCGTCAGCGCCGGCGCGGCGGCCCTGGTGGCCCGCGCCATCGCTCCCGAGGTGCTCGCGGCCTGCATCGCGGGCCACCGCAGCGCGGAGCCGGGCCATGTGGCGGCCCTGAACAAGCTGGGCCTGCGCCCGCTGATCGACCTCGACCTCCGGCTCGGCGAGGGCACCGGCGCGTTGCTCGCCCTGCCCGTGGTGCAGAGCGCGGCGCGCGCCATGCACGAGGTGGCGACGTTCGACTCCGCCGGGGTCACCGAGAAGTAGCCGGCGCTGGTGGGCGGGCGTTCCGCGGCGCGGAGCACCTGCCCACCACCGCGACCCGCCCGCACGCGGGGCCGGGGCAGGGCCTCTGTTTCGGGACGAGGCCGCCCAGGGAAGGAACCCCCACTCGGCCCGCTCACCGGGCCGGCGCCTAAAATCCGCACGTCAGGGCCGCTCCACAGCCGCGGCGCGCCCCACCGCACCGTCCGTACGAGGAGCCGCACCGCCATGGCCGAACACCCCGCCTATCCCGTAGGCCTCCGCCTCGCCGGCCGCCGTGTGGTCGTCCTCGGCGGCGGCCAGGTGGCCCAGCGCCGCCTCCCCGCGCTCATCGCCGCGGGCGCGGACATCCACCTCGTGTCACCGGAGGCGACCCCCTCCGTCGAGGCGATGGCGGACGCCGGCGAGATCAGCTGGGCCAGGCGTCCCTACGAGGACGGCGACCTCGCCGGTGCCTGGTACGCCCTGATCGCCACCAGCGATCCCGAGGCGAGCGCGGCGGCCTCCGCCGAGGCCGAGCGGCACCGCGTCTGGTGCGTCCGCTCCGACGACGCCGACGCCGCGACGGCCTGGACCCCGGCGACGGGGCACAGCGAGGGCGTGACCGTCGCGGTCCTCACGACGGACGCGCGGGGCCGCGACCCCCGGCACACGGCCGCGATCCGCGACGCGGTGGTCGAGGGACTCCGCGACGGGACCCTGGTGGCGCCGCACCACCGCACCCGCGCCCCGGGTGTCGCCCTGGTCGGCGGCGGCCCCGGCGACCCGGACCTGATCACGGTCCGCGGCCGCCGTCTGCTCGCCGAGGCCGACGTGGTCATCGCCGACCGCCTCGGCCCGCGCGACCTGCTGGCCGAACTCCCGCCGCACGTGGAGGTCATCGACGCGGCGAAGATCCCGTACGGCCGGTACATGGCGCAGGAGGCGATCAACAACGCGCTGATCGAGCACGCGCGACAGGGCAAGGCCGTCGTCCGGCTCAAGGGCGGCGACCCCTTCGTCTTCGGCCGCGGCATGGAGGAGGCCCAGGCACTCGCGGAGGCGGGCATCGCCTGCACCGTGGTCCCCGGCATCTCCAGCTCGATCTCGGTGCCCGGCGCGGCCGGTATCCCGGTCACCCACCGGGGTGTCGCACACGAGTTCACCGTGGTGAGCGGTCATGTCGCCCCCGGCGACGAACGCTCCCTCGTCGACTGGCCCGCCCTCGCCGCACTGCGCGGCACGCTCGTCGTCCTCATGGGCGTCGACAAGATCGGCCGGATCGCCGAGACCCTGATGGCCCACGGCAAGCCGGCCGACACCCCGGTCGCCCTGGTCCAGGAGGGCACGACCGCCGCGCAGCGCCGGGTCGACGCGACCCTGGCGACGGTCGCCGAGACCGTCGTCGCGCAGGACGTGAAGCCGCCCGCGGTGATCGTCGTGGGCGAGGTCGTGAACGTGGGCCCCGGACAACCGGTACGGCCGGCTCCGCACGCATCCGAGTAACCCGGGGTAACCCGACCCCTTCCCAGCCGTTGGCACCGCACCCAGGACAAGGCAGTATCACCCTGTGGCCGATCTCATCACCGTCGAGAACCCCGACGACCCGCGTCTGCGCGATTACACGGGCCTGACCGACGTGGAACTGCGCCGCAAGCGCGAACCCGCCGAAGGCCTGTTCATCGCCGAGGGCGAGAAGGTCATCAGACGGGCCAAGGACGCCGGATACGAGATGCGCTCCATGCTCCTGTCCGCCAAGTGGGTCGACGTCATGCGCGACGTCATCGACGAGCTGCCGGCCCCGGTCTACGCGGTCAGCCCGGAGCTCGCCGAGCAGGTCACCGGGTACCACGTGCACCGTGGCGCGCTCGCCTCCATGCAGCGCAAACCGCTGCCGACGGCGGACGAACTCCTCGGGTCCGCCCGCCGGGTGGTCGTCATGGAGTCGGTCAACGACCACACCAACATCGGGGCGATCTTCCGCTCCGCCGCCGCCCTCGGCATGGACGCGGTCCTGCTCTCACCGGACTGCGCCGACCCGCTCTACCGCCGCTCCGTGAAGGTCTCCATGGGCGCGGTCTTCTCCGTCCCGTACGCGCGTCTCGACAGCTGGCCCAGGGGCCTGGAGTCGGTCCGCGAGGCCGGTTTCACCCTGCTCGCCCTGACCCCGGACGAGAAGGCCCGGTCCCTCGACGAGGCGGCCCCGCACCGGATGGACCGGGTCGCGCTGATGCTCGGCGCGGAGGGCGACGGCCTGTCCACGAAGGCCCTGATGGCGGCGGACGAATGGGTCCGCATCCCGATGGCGCGGGGCGTCGACTCGCTCAACGTGGGCGCGGCGGCCGCGGTCGCGTTCTACGCGGTGGCGACGGGGCGCCCCGCCGTCTGACCCGAAGGCCGAGGGGAGGACCTCCGGCGCCCGACCGGAGGGTGCCCGGGTCGCCTCCGGTGTCCGACCGCCGAGCTCCGACTGCCGACCGCCGAGTTCTGACTGCCCAGCTCCGACGTCCGACCTCCGGCGGGCCGGTCCGCTGCCGTGGATTACGTGCGCCCGGCCCAGCCTCCCGTCACATGATCCGGACGACAGGCCCTATCCGTCCGTCCCGTCGACACCCCGGTCGCGTTCGCCCCTCGTGCCCCCGGCGGGCGCCGACGAGGCCGACGAGTTCTCCTGCTCCAGGGCGCGTACGGCCTGGCGTCCGTCTCCGCCGCCGAGCCCGCGCGCCGGACCCTGGCAGCCCTGCGCCACCGCGATGCCCAGGGCGACGAGCAGCGTCACCACGACGAACACGAAGAGCCGCTGCCGCAGCAGCCGCGGGTTGGCGGGCCGGCGTCCGGTCCCGGTGGTCCTCGGCCCCTGCCGCCCCGTTCCGCTGCGGGGCGCGGGCCGGCTGCCGGAGCGCCCGGTGTTCCGGGAGGGCGTGGGGCGCGAACCCGACGGCGCCGGCCGGGAGCCGCCGCCGTTCGTCCCGCCGGTGCGCGGCGGGGGAGTGCCCTGCGGGCGCCGCTGGGTGGGCTGTTCGGCGTACTGCTCGGCGAGGCGCCCCGTGGGCCGGTCGGGGTCGTTGCGCTGCGCCGGCGGCCGGACGTCCGCCAGGCCCTGCGCCTCGCGAGCCGCGATCTCCTTGAGCCGCAGGGACAGTTGGAGCGTGCTGGGGCGCTCCTCGGGATCCTTGGCGAGACAGGCCCGGACGAGCGGGGCCAGCGAGTCGGGCACGCCGTGCAGCTGCGGTTCCTCGTGCACCACCCGATAGAGCATCACTTCGGAACTGCCGTGTCCGAAGGGCGAGTCGGAGGTCGCCGCGTACGCCAGGGTGGCTCCCAGCGCGAAGACGTCCGTGGCCGGGGTGACGGCGGCGCCGCGCACCTGCTCGGGCGCCAGGAAGCCGGGCGAGCCGACGGCGGTGCCGACGTGGGTGAGGGTGGAGGCCCCCGTGGCCCAGGCGATGCCGAAGTCGATGATCCGCGGCCCCTTCGGGGACAGCAGGATGTTGGACGGCTTCAGGTCGCGGTGCACGACCCCCGCCTCGTGCACCGCCACCAGGCCCTCGGAGAGCGCGGCGCCCACGGCGGCCACGTCGGCGGCCGCCATCGGACCCTCCTCGGCGACCTTGTCGTGCAGCGAGGGCCCCGGCACGTACTGCGTGGCGAACCAGGGCCGCTCCGCGTCGAGATCGGCGGCGACGAGCCGGGCCGTGCAGCCGCCCCTGATCCGCCGGGCCGCCGAGACCTCACGCGCGAACCGCGACCGGAACTCCTGATCCTCCGCCAGATCCGGCCGGATCACCTTGAGCGCGACCCGCTGACCACGGCGGTCGGAGCCCAGGTAGACCACGCCCATCCCACCCGCGCCGAGCCGCCTGTGAAGCCTGAACGAGCCGACGACACGCGGGTCCTCGCGCCTCAGGCGCATCATCGCCATGTCCATCCCCGCTGCCCGGTCCGTTTGACGAGCCACAGCTTACGTTTCCGCGGCCGGGAGCGCGCAGAGGCCGCGCCCTCGCGGTCCGATCGATTGTCAGTGCCGGGTGGGAAACTTGAGAGGTGGTCAGGGAATGCGCGAACAGCGTGGCCTTGGGCCGGCTGTGATCCCAACCATCCGTCGCAGAAGGGGGATTGAGCCCGTGAAGGGTGATCGCGTGGAGATAGTCGTGGACGCCGGGGACACGACGCGTACGTACGAGGTGGTGGCGAGCAGGGCGGGCCGCAGGGTGGAGACAGCGGTACGCCGAGGTGTCGTGGAAGTGAGCGAAGTCACCCGAAGCGGATCAGTCGTGCGCACCGCCCGCTTCATGGCGACGCGGGTGCTGGCGCTGGTCGAGCAGCCGGTGCCCAGGGAGGACAGCTCGGAACAGTAGGGGTACAGCGGGCGACCCCTCCGGGAAGACCCTGAGACCTAGGTCCTCGTCTCCACCCAGGGGAGTACACCGCAGGTCATCGCTCATCCTCCGGGAGGCCCGGCAATCGGTACGAGGGCATGACGACCCGGTTCCGCCGCGCCCGTAGATTTGAGGTCAAGCGGCGGGTGCAGCACTCGTCCCCCGAGGTCAGACACCCGCCGCTGCCAACCACAGATGCTCGGTCAGGAGAGGGACCATGGCCCACACGGCACCGCGGACCGCGATCCGCACGCAGGGACGCAGGGCATACAGCGCCGCGTTCCGCCCGCGACGCCAGGGCCAGCGCCACCCCTTGGTGGCGACGGCGATGGTCCTTCCTCTGGCGGCCCTGCTCGTGGTCGTCTTCGGCGGCTGGGAGTCAGTGGTCACACAAGCGTCGTCCGTGGGCGTGATGCTGGGGCGCTGAGCGGCGCCCCAGGCCCGGAAGAGCGGTCCGGGCGGGGACATCCGGCCATGAAACCCCGTGGGGACGGGGGTGCGGCGGACGGCAAGAAATGCCCGCGCAGCTGGGGAGCTGCGCGGGCATTGCCTTGTGCCCCGACGGGTCCGCTTGTCCGGCGGCCCCGTGGATCTGCCCATGTGCCGGTGGCCCGGTGGCCCGGTGGGGCCGCGGCCGGGCGGCCAGGTAGTCAGGCGGTGAGCCTGCGGGTCGGCGTTCTCTTGTTTGGGTGTTCCGGGTGTTCCGGCAACCCCGGAACCTGTCCCGCTGCCCGCTGCCCGCTGCCCGCCGCCGGGACGCCCGAGGCCCCGGGGAGCGCGACAGCGGGCACGACGGCACGGACGGGCGACCGGAGGTGAGGGACGGGGAACGCCGGGGAAGCCGGGATTCCCCGCGGCGCGCCCCGCTGCGTACGCTCGCCCGGTACGGACGCACGCACCCAGGGGGACCCGTGACCGCAGATGTGCTGCCCGCCCTGACCGCCGGGGCGCGGAGCGCGGCCCACCCCACGGCCGGGGCGTGCGCGCACCGGGACAGTGTCCTGGCCGATCGCACCGACGGCACCGTCGTCCGCCACGGCGACACCGTGGCCAAGGCCCACGCGCCCGGCACGGACCCCGCCGGCCTCGCCCGCCGCCTCGCCGTCGCCGCGCACCCCGCCCTGTACGGCGTCCTCCTCGCCCCGCTCCGCCCGGAGCCCGCCGACCTCCACGGGCGCCCGGTCACCTTCTGGCCGTACGGCACCCCCGTAGACCCCGAGGTTCCCGAGGCGGCCCCCTGGGAGGCTGCCGCGACCCTGCTGGCCCGCCTGCACCGCACCCCCGCTCCGGCCGGCCTGCCGCCCATGCGGGGCCCTGCCAAGGCGGCCCGGGCGATCACGCGGCTCCGAGCGGCGGGTCCGCACCCGGCCACCGCCCCGGTCCTGCGCGCCTGGGCGGGCCTCCCGGCCTGGGCCCGCGCGGAGGCGGCCATGCCCGGCCCGGACACCCTGTGCCACGGGGACCTGCACCTCGGCCAGCTCGTCCGCCACCCCGCCCCGGCCGGCCGCTGGCTCCTCATCGACGTGGACGACCTCGGTGTGGGCGTCCCGGCCTGGGACCTGGCCCGCCCGGCCGCCTGGTACGCCTGCGGTCTGCTCCCGCCCGAGGACTGGACCCGCTTCCTCACCGCCTATCGGGGCGCGGCCGGCCCCGCCGTCCCCGCCGACGGTGACCCCTGGCCCGCCCTGGACGTGGCGGCCCGCGCTCTCACGGTGCAGACCGCGGCCCTGGCGATCGCCAAGTCCGTCGCCGCGGACCGCCCGTTGGACGAGGTGCAGCAGGCCGTGATCGACGCGTGCGCCCGAATGGGAGCCGTCCCGCCGCAGTTGGCACCCGGTCCGACGACGTAGGGTGCAACCGATCGAAGCCGGGCAGTGTCTGTCCTGGCGGAAGCAGTACCGACCGGCGAGGAGTTGAGCCGAGCATGCAGTGTCCGAAGTGCCATGCGCCGATGCACACGTACAACCGCAACGGTGTCCAGATCGAGCAGTGCAGCGGCTGCCGAGGGATCTTTCTCGACTACGGCGAGCTGGAGGCGCTGACCCGCGTGGAGTCGCAGTGGTCGCAGCCCGCGCCGCCGCCCCCGGCCGCCCCGCAGGCGTACCCGTCCGCTCCCGCGCCCGCCTGGGGTGCCCCGCACGGCGGTGGCCACGGCGGCGGTCACTACGGCGGCGGCCACGGCGGCCACCACCGTCACAAGAGCTTCGGGCACATGCTCTTCTCGTCGTGACCGTGCCGGCCGGGGTGTCCCCGGCCGGGCGTGGCGCACACGACGAAGCCCCCGACCGTACGAGACGGCCGGGGGCTTCTTGCTGGTGCGCGATACTGGGATTGAACCAGTGACCTCTTCCGTGTCAGGGAAGCGCTCTCCCGCTGAGCTAATCGCGCGGGACGGACCTCAAGGTACAGGATCCGCGGCGTACTGCGTGCGCGATACTGGGATTGAACCAGTGACCTCTTCCGTGTCAGGGAAGCGCTCTCCCGCTGAGCTAATCGCGCGGGTTCGGATCTCGCACACCAGTGCGGGGCGATCCAGTGGACGATACTGGGATTGAACCAGTGACCTCTTCCGTGTCAGGGAAGCGCTCTCCCGCTGAGCTAATCGTCCTTGGAGGTGGAGACGGGATTTGAACCCGTGTAGACGGCTTTGCAGGCCGTTGCCTCGCCTCTCGGCCACTCCACCAGGAGCGCGGGGGTTCGGGTGGATCCCCCACTGTCCTGCGAGCGGACGACCAGGTTCGAACTGGCGACCTCAACCTTGGCAAGGTTGCGCTCTACCAACTGAGCTACGTCCGCTTGTCGTTTCCGGTCGGCTTGTGCGTCCCGGCGACGTGTTGAACTCTAGCGGATTCCCCGGCCAGTACAAAAACGCGTTTGCGCAGCGTGCTGCGGTCTGTCCGCCCGAGGACACGGTCAGGGCACCCGCAGGTCACCCGCCCTAGACTCGACTGCGTGCTCGACCTCCCTCCTCTCGCCCGCTTCGGTGACCTCCTCGCGACCGGTCTCCTCGATGTCACCGGCGACCCCGCGGCCCTGGACTCCACCGGCTTCTGGGCCGTCTCGGCGGACTTCGAGGGGCGTCTGGTCTGCGCCCGCTTCGCCGACGTACGGCGCGAGCCGGTGCCCGCTCCGGTGCCCGGGCGGTGGCGCGGTCCGGCCGCCGGTGACTGGACGTCGTCGCTCGACCGCGCCGCGTACACACGGGGTGTCCGCCGCATCCGCGACCACATAGCCGCCGGCGAGGTCTACCAGGCCAACCTCTGCCGCGTGCTGTCCGCGCCGCTCGCCCCCGACGCCGACCTGGACGCTCTGACCGCCCTGCTGGCCCGCGGCAACCCCGCCCCGTACGCCGGCACCGTCCGGCTGCCCCGGCAGGGCGTCGAGATCGCCACCGCCTCACCCGAACTCTTCCTGCGCCGCACCGGCCGCACCGTCGAGTCCGGGCCCATCAAGGGCACCGGACGCACCGAGGCCGACCTGCTGCCGAAGGATCACGCCGAGAACGTGATGATCGTCGACCTGGTCCGCAACGACCTGGGCCGGGTCTGTGCCACCGGCACCGTGACCGTTCCCGATCTGTGTGCCGTCGAGAAGCATCCCGGGCTCGTCCACCTCGTCTCCACCGTCCGCGGTGAGCTGCGCGAGGACGCCGGCTGGCCCGAACTCCTCGCCGCCGCCTTCCCGCCCGGTTCGGTCACCGGCGCCCCCAAGACCAGCGCCCTGCGCATCATCGACGCCCTGGAGACCGCCCCGCGCGGCCCCTACTGCGGGGGCATCGGCTGGGTCGACGCCGATCGCGGCACCGGAGAACTCGCCGTCGGCATCCGTACCTTCTGGGCCGACCGGGAGGAGGGCGTCCTGCGGTTCGGCACCGGCGCGGGCATCACCTGGGGCTCCGACCCCGAGGGCGAGTGGCGCGAGACCGAGCTGAAGGCCTCCCGACTGCTCGCTGTAGCGTCGGGAGCATACGAGGTGAGTGAAGGGATCCTGACGTGAAGATCTGGCTCGACGGCGGGTTGCAGGACAGCGAGTCCGCCCGTGTCTCCGTCTTCGATCACGGACTGACCGTGGGCGACGGCGTCTTCGAGACCGTGAAGGCGGTGGAGGGGCGGCCGTTCGCGCTGACCCGGCACCTCGACCGGCTGGCCCGCTCCGCGCACGGCCTCGGGCTTCCCGACCCGGACCGCGACGAGGCGCGCCGGGCGTGCGCGGCCGTCCTGGACGCCAACCCGATGCCGCTCGGACGGCTGCGCATCACGTACACCGGCGGCCACGGCCCGCTCGGCTCGGACCGTGGGGACCGGGGTCCGACCCTGGTCGTCGCCCTGGGCGAGTCCGCGCGGCGACCCGACTCCACCGCCGTGATCACCGTGCCGTGGACCCGCAACGAGCGCGGCGCCCTCACCGGCCTCAAGACCACCTCCTACGCCGAGAACGTCGTCGCGCTGGCCCGGGCGCGCGAACAGGGCGCGTCCGAGGCGCTGTTCGCCAACACGGTCGGGCAGCTGTGCGAGGGCACGGGGTCGAACGTCTTCGTCGTGCTCGACGGCGAGATCCACACCCCGCCGGTGGCCTCCGGCTGCCTCGCCGGCATCACCCGCGCGCTCGCCGTCGAGTGGACCGGCGCCAGGGAGACCGACCTGCCGCTGGACGTCCTGGAGCGCGCCGACGAGATCTTCCTGACCTCCACCCTGCGGGACGTGCAGGGCGTGCACCGGGTCGACGGACGTGAACTCCCGGGCGCCCGCGGACCGGTGACGGCCAAGGCGATGCGGATCTTCGACGAGCGGGCCGGACACGACCTCGATCCGTAGGACGGCCGGGCGGGCCCTCGCGCCCCGTGACGCGGAGCCCCGCGCCGGGTGTGCCGGCAGGGGCGAACGGTCCGCCGGCGGTCGTAAATCAGGATGACGGGGAACGGCCGGGCGGGTAGAACACCCCTGATGACCACCACTCTGCGGCCGACCGAGCCGCTTCAGCGCGGAGCCGACGGGGCGCTGTCCCGCCGCTACCAGGTGTGCGTGAACAGCCGCCCCGTGGGCGGGATCCATCTCTCCACCCACCCCGAATACGGGCCCACCGTGGGTCGGATAGAGGAGCTGAGCATCGACGAGCCGGACCGCGGGCGGGGCCGGGGCACGGTGGCCGCGCTCGCGGCCGAGGAGGTGGCGCGCGGCTGGGGCTGCCGGCGCGTGGAGACCTCGGTGCCCGGGGACGCGGAGGCCGCGCTCCGGCTCGCCACGACGCTCGGATACGTCCTCACGAACCGCAACATGACGAAGCACCTGGCCGGACCGCCGCCCGCACTGCCCGCCGGGAGCGTCGCGCGCCCGATGACCGAGGCCGAGTACGTTCCCTGGCTGGCCGCCGAGCGGGACGCCTTCGCCGGCACCCTGATCGCGCGGGGAGTGCCGGAGGCGGAGGCGTACAGCAAGACCGACCAGGGGCACGCCAGGTTCCTGCCGGACGGCCTGGCCAGCGAGAACACGCTGATCAGCGTCCTGGAGCAGGAGGGAACCCCGGTCGGCACCCTGTGGGTGGCGCTGTGGCCCGACACGGCCTACGTGCTCGACGTCGAGGCCGACCCCGCGCACCGGGGCCGCGGTCACGGGCGCTCCCTGATGCTGCTCGCCGAGGCGCAGGCCGTGTCCGGCGGGCGGGACCGCATCGGCCTCAACGTGTTCGCGGGCAACACCCCGGCCGAGAGCCTCTACGAGGCGCTCGGCTACACGACGAGCTCGTACCACCTCTACAAGAACCTGCTCTGAGGCTTTACGAGAACCCGCTCCGAGGGCGGGAACCGGCTCGGCGGGCGGGAACCCGCTCCGCGGGCGCTACTCGATCCCGGCCAGCAGCCGGTCGGCGATCTCCTCGACGCGCTCGCGCAGGCCCTCCCGGCTCTTGCCGCCGTCGAGCCGTTCGCCGCCGATGACGTACGTCGGGGTGCCGGTCACCCCGATGGCCTTGCCCTCGGCCTGGTCGGCGTCGACGATCAGGATGTGCCGCCCGTCGATCAGGGCGGTGTCGAACTCCTCGGCGTCCAGGCCGAGTTCACGGGCCACCTCGATCAGGAAGGGCTCGCCCCCGCGGTCCAGCTCCTCGACGCGGCCGAGCACCGCCTCGACGTACGGCCAGGACCGGCCCTGCTCCGCGGCCTCCTCGGCGGCCTGCGCGGCGGCGAAGGCGTGCCGGTGCTTCTCCAGCGGGAAGTGCCGCAGCCGCAGCTCCAGCCGGTCGCCGTAGCGAGCGCGCAACGCGCGCAGGTCGTCGAGGGCGTCGCGGCAGTCGGGGCACTGGAGTTCGCACCAGACGTCCAGGACGGCGGTGGCGCGGGCTGCGGAGGAGTCGTTCATGCCCCCAGTCTCCCAGTCCCGGCTCCGGCGGCCCACACGGGACCGAGGGGGAGCGGGCCGGTGGCGGGCGGACCGGGACCTGGGGAGGACCCCGACCCGGAGATGTCCCTGAGGTATGCCCGGAGCATGGCATATCGGGCGCGGAGCGGTGCAGGATGGAAGGGACGAACCGCCCCCCGCCCCGCCGAGCCCTGCCCTGGAGGACCGGATGATTGCCGAGACCGTCTGTTCCGCCGTCTCCGCCGCCGGCCTGGGCATCGCCGCGGTCACGGCCTACCGCAAGCGCTTCCTCGCCGCCGCCCGCATCGCCGCCTACGCGCTGGTGCCGGTCGGACTGGTGATGACCGGGGTCGTCGGCTGGCTCGCCGACACCGCGTTCAGCCCGACGGCGTGGGCGGGCTTCGCGGTGCTCGCCGCCGCCTGGCTGCTGTTCATGACGGTGCGGGCGGTGGAGCGGCGTGGCGGCGGAACCCGCAAGGAACGCAAGGCGGCCGCCCGGGCCGCCCAGCGTGAGGCGGTGGCCCCCGCCGCCTCGGCGCCGTCGCTGAGCCAGGGCTCCCGCCCCGCCGCGCGCCCCGCGACGACCCCCCGGGCGTCCGGCGCCGGCGACGACTTCAGCGACATCGAGGCCATCCTCAAGAAGCACGGCATCTGAAGAAGCGCGGGACATGACGCGGAACGGCACATGACGCGGCACGGGACGTGACACGCGGCACGGTCCGAAACGACACGGCAGATCATGCGGGCCGCGGAAACGATCACGTTCGTTCCAGCTCATCGCGGATATAGCGGATATTGGCGAACTCCCGGTCATGCCGAGCGTGTTGATCGCGAAGCGGGTGGCGGCTGCGTCATCATCGCCGCGAGATGCTGGACACAACCCAGAGCGACCCCGCCGCGCCCCCCGAGGAGCGGCGAGGTTGTCTCTTCGCGCTTTCCCAGCCACCGCTGATGATCTTCCTGGCGGTGATCGGCTGTCTCCTGCTCATGGCTTCGCTGCACGACCTGCTGCTGCTCTGAGCCGTACACGGAGCCCCTGGCGTCACCCGCCGAGGGCTCCGTAGCCCGCCGCCCGCCCAGCCCCTCACCCGCCGGTCCGTCACAGAGCGGCCCGCCCGCCTCTCCCGTCAGGGGCCTCCCGCCCGGCCCCTCAGCCCGCCGCTTCCTTCCGGCGTGCCCGGTACGCGGCCACGTGGAGCCGGTTCCCGCACGTCCGGCTGTCGCAGTAGCGGCGCGAGCGGTTGCGCGAGAGATCGACGAAGGCCCGCCGGCAGTCCGGTGCCTCGCAGCGCCGCAGCCGGTCCTGCTCCCCGGCGACCACGAAGAACGCCAGCGCCATCCCGCAGTCGGCGGCCAGGTGGTCGGCGACCGAGGCGCCCGGCGCGAAGTAGTGCACGTGCCAGTCGTAGCCGTCGTGGTCGGTGAGCCGGGGCGTGGTGCCCGCGGCGGCGACCAGCTCGTTGATGAGCCCGGCGGCGATCCGCGGCTCGTCGGCGGCGAAGACCCCGGCGAACCGGCCGCGGACCCCGCGTACCGCCGCGAGATCCCGCTCCGACAGCACACCGACATCACTGATTTCGTGCTTTCGTACGAAATCGGCGAGGGACGGGACATCCGCGAGTCCGTCCGCCGTGTCGTCCTCCGGCGCGGTGTTCACCAGATCCACCACGGTGTCGAGGGCGCACCGGGTGTCGTGGGTGATCAGCACGTTTCGCTCCCTGGCCTGAGGGTCGGGCGGCCGCCCGCCGATGCTGGCCGATGTTAGTGGCTTCCAGGCCGTGGGGGAGCGGGGTACGCCCGGCAGGCGTGGCCCGGCGCGGTCCGGGCGCGCGTGTGCGCTGCGTGACCGGCCGGACGGCGCGGCGGAACGCACGGTGCCCGCCCCCGCACGCAGCGACGCCGTCCCCGCACGCACCGACGCCGTCCCCGCGGGAGTCCGCGGCGACGGCGCCGGTGTTCCTGATCTGTGCGGTTGTGCGACATGCTGTCGTGCCTAACTCGGTTGTGCCCTATGCGGTTGTGTTAGCCCGAGCCGTCTCCCCGAGTGGACGGCGCCGGGCGGCTCTGTGGGGTCGCTAGCTCTCGGCCAGGATGTGTGAGAGCTCCGTGTCGAGATCGAAGTGCCGGTGTTCCGTGCCTGGGGGCACGGCGGCGTCCGTTCGCTTCAGGAAGGACTCCAGGGCCCGCGCCGGGGCCTCGAGCAGAGCCTCACCCTCCGGGGAGCTCAGGGCGATGCATACGACGCCCTGACCATGACTTCGGGACGGCCAGACTCGGACGTCGCCGGTACCGGTGGGCCGATGGAGGCCCTCGGCGAGGAGGTCGCGGGCGAACACCCACTCGACGGTTTCCTCGGCTCCGGTGTGGAAGGTGGCGTGCACGGCGTAGGGATCGGCCGTGTCATACCGCAGTCCTGCGGGAACAGGCAGTGAGGACTCGCTCGACACAACGAGGCGCAGGTGCAGCTCGCAGCTGACCGTGGTGTTCATAAGCGCCAGGGCCTTTCGCTCAGTGTGCGCTCGGGGATTCGCACGTCGGCGAAATCGACATGCCACCTACGGTGCCGTTGTAAACCCCTCTGAGTGTTTTGCGTGCCTTTACGTAACTCATCCGGCCGAGGGTGCCTTCGCCGGATAGGGCCATTCCGGTGACCGGTTTCTCTCCGGTAGGGTTTGGTCGTATGAATACGGGGAGTGACGAGCTGGGCGAGGCCGCCATGGCTGATGACGAGAAGGCCGAGCAGCCGCTCGGTTCGAGGGCGCCGGAATTCATCAAGGCGCGTCGTGCGCTGCACCTGAGCTGGCAGGTGGGCGTTTTCGTCGCGGGGCTCGCGGTGGTCGTCGCGGGCGTGATCATGCTTCCGCTGCCGGGCCCCGGCTGGCTGGTGATCTTCGGTGGCATGGCGATCTGGGCGACCGAGTTCGTCTGGGCGCAGCTGGTCCTCCGCTGGACGAAGCGCAAGGTCACGGAGGCGACGCAGCGGGCACTCGACCCCCGGGTCCGGCGCCGCAACATCATCCTCACGACCGTCGGTCTGGTGATCGTCGCGGCCCTCTGTGCCGTCTACCTCTGGAAGTTCGGCTTCGAGATGCCCTGGAACATCAAAGAGTGACAAGGAGTGACGGGCGGGTGCTCCCGGGGCGGGCCTGAGCGCCTCCGGCCGGTCGGAGTCACCCCCTGACATGGGGTAATGTTCTCCCTGCGCCCGGGCGATTAGCTCAGCGGGAGAGCGCTTCGTTCACACCGAAGAGGTCACTGGTTCGATCCCAGTATCGCCCACATGCACGATAGGCGGCCCAGATCCACACACAGGTGGACGGGGCCGCCTTCGTCGTTTCCGTGCCAGGTCACGCCGCGTCACGTCACTCTGCGCGACCCTTCGGTCGCGCATACCGCGGTATCTCGGCCACCGGCGCGGGGTGTCCGTGAAGCCGGCGGGGCGGGTGAACGAGGCCGGACTCGGTGCATGGCGCGCGGTGCTCGTGCCGGGTGCCGGCGAGGGCTTCGGCGGGGCGCCGGTGTCGCGTGCGGGCCGCGGTGCCGGAGTGGCGGCGACTTCGCCGCGGGTGGGCGAGGCGGGCGGCGGTCGGCGGAGTCCCACCGGGCCCGCCCGGCCATGAACGCCCCGGCGCTCGAAGACCGAGGATCAAGGCGGCGACGGTCTTCCAGGATTATGTGGCCTTTCGGGAGAAGTCCCGGACCCGGGCGGCCGGTAAAAAATCTGCCGGACGCATTCCGGAACGCGGTCGGTTCTCGTGGAAGTACGACAAGGCGGACGCGCCGCTCGGCGCGGGGCCGCCGACGGACGCCGGAAATGCCGGAGTCGGGAAGGCCGGCCTTGTCGGCGGAAAAGAAACTGGGTATTCCGGAAGGAACCGACGAGATGTCACCTGTGTTCGGTGGGACGGTATTTGAGAAGGCGGTCGTCGCGCCGGAACGGGGCCGGAGCCCGGGCGGGTGCGTCGCCGCCCCGGAGGAGCCCCCGCGGCACCGGGAAGCGTGTCCGGTGACGGACCGCCCGGGCATCGTCGGCGCGGTGACGGGCCGTCGCTCCGTCGTCCCGTCAGGTCGGCGCCGTCGAAACCGAGTCCGTGGTCCGGTGGCCTGCGCACGCCCCGTTCGCCGGAGCGGGCCGGCCTCGGCGACGCCACCGAGGTGATCCACGATCCCGCCCGCGGAGGTCGGCTCGTACCCCTTCTCCCGCTCCGGTCCCCGGACGGGCACACTCGCTCCATGGACTGGTGTCACTACCGCTTCCGCAGCCTGTGGGCACTGCCCGCGCCGCCCGCCGCCGTCTACCGCGCGCTCGAACAGGCCGAGGACTACCCGCGCTGGTGGCCCCAGGTCCGCGAGGTGCGCCCGGCCGACGGACGGAGCGGCACCATCCGTATCCGCTCCCTTCTCCCCTACGACCTGGTGTTCACCGCACGTGAGACGCGGAGCGACCCGGTCGCCGGGGTCCTGGAGATCGCGATGTCGGGCGACGTCGAGGGCTGGGCCCGCTGGACCGTGCGCCCCGACGGGCCGGGCACCCGCGCCCGGTACGACCAGGAGGTCGACGTGCGCAAGCCGCTGTTGCGGCGGCTCGCCGTGCCGGGGCGGCCCCTCTTCCGCCTCAACCACACGCTGATGATGCGTGCCGGGCAGCGCGGACTGAGGGCAACTCTGCGAGCGGTTTGAACGACACCCACAAGGACCTGTATTGTTCAGTGCGTTCCCGGGCGATTAGCTCAGTGGGAGAGCGCTTCGTTCACACCGAAGAGGTCACTGGTTCGAACCCAGTATCGCCCACCGGGAAAGGGGGGGGGGGGCGCCCACCCCCCCCCCACACAGGAGGAGCGCGCCGCGAGCAGA